>CAJWER010000102.1 GCA_913030785.1 uncultured Chloroflexota bacterium
CCCGCCTCATCGGCCGCTCTTTCGCAGGGACCATCGACCACGCGCCCGAGCTCAGCCTCGACTGGATGCTAGGCCCGCACCTGCCGCGCGGCCACCCGCTGCGCGTCGAGACCGTGACGTTCTTCATGAAGATCGGTGTCGCCCAGCGGGGCGATGCGTGGACGCTCGCTTCGCGCGACGACGACGGCGCGTTGTGCGGCGCCACTGTCTGCCAGCGGATGGAGAGCGGGCGGAAGGGCATCCTCGAGCCGCTCGCGTCGGGCTGGCGCACGTTCGCGACGATTGCGTGGGCGATCGCGTCGGGCAAGATGCCGGCGTTCTACACGAGCGGTGAGCACAAGGAACTGCGCCGCACGGCGATGGGACCGATGGATAAGCGCAAAGCTAGCGTCACGAAGACGATGGCGACGGTGCCCGAGATGCGCAAGGGACATGTCGCGGGTGCGCTCGTGAAGGTCGTGGGGCGCATCCGGAAGCCGGATAACATCATCTGGGGCTACCGCACTGCGGACATCGCCTATGCAATGGCGCACGCGCATTTGGCGTATTACCGAATTCTCGAGGCCCGCGGCGAGTTGCGCATCCTGTCTACAAGCAAGATATTCCGCGACCACATGGCGGAGTGGGAGGCCACTGACGACCATACCGGCCTCCCCGTGGGCGTCATTATCGGCATGGAGGGCGCCGATCCTATCTCCTGGCCTGAGCAGGCTGGTGAGTGGTGGGCGAATGGACTACGGGTCGTGAGCCTGTCCCACTACGGTGCGAGCAACTACTCCCATGGAACCGGCACCGGTACCGAGGGCGGCCTGTTCCCGCCGGCCAAGGACTTACTTAAGAACATGGATGATCTGGGCATAATTTTGGACATCACCCACACCTCCGACGCATCGGTGCGTGAGGCTCTCGACATCTATGGCGGGCCTATTCTGGCCAGCCACCAGAACTGTCGCGGCGTCACGCCGGGTGAGAGGCAGCATCCGGACGATCTTGTGAAGGCGGTGATCGATCGAGGCGGAGTGATCGGCCATTCGATGGATACATGGATGCTGTTCAAGGGCGGCACGGACTGGGCGAACATTCAGCCGCGGCGAGAGGTCTTTTCCAAAGAGGACGTGACCTTGGAGGACTGGGTGGACCACGTGGACTACGTAAGCCAGATGGCCGGCAACACCCTCCACTCCGGGATTGGCGGCGACACCGACGGCCAGGGGGGGCGCGAGGGCGCACCCCACGAGATCGACACGATAGCGGACTATCAGAAGGTGGGCGAGGTGCTCTCGAATCGCGGTTACTCTGACGACGACGTAGCCAATGTCATGTATCGAAACTGGCAGCGTTTTTACGAGCGCGTCCTTCCCGATGAGGTGGATTGAAGTACTGGCGGTCGGTAAAGGGGAGTGCAGAAGGGCTGAGCCCCTATGGCGGGAGTGTGAGGGTGTCCCTCACATACGATTATTTTCTTTCTTTCTTTTGAGAAGGGCCGAGGGGACCCGGTAGTGGCACTTGGTTGTGTGCACGTCGGAACGAGTAGGAGGCTCACATGAAGATACTGGTCGTTAACCCATTCGGGGACACGGAGTTCCACGGCGAGGAGAATCTGAGGCGGATCGCGAGGTCGGACACCGAGTTCGATATCGTGAACATCTCGGACATGTATCCGCTGCGCAATAACCAGTGGCTGTACTTCCGCTACATGTGCACAGACGGCACCCTGGAAAAGGTGATGTGGGCGGAAAAGCAGGGCTACGATGCTGTGTTCATATCCTGCAATCTGGATATCGGCCTGCACGAGGCCCGCCAGCTGGTGGATATCCCCGTGACCGCGACCCTGGAGTCGGCGGCGCTGGTATCCCACATGATGGGGTCCACCTTTTCGCTGGTGACAGTGGATGACCAGAACGGCAAGATTCAGGAGTCGATGCTTGCGACCTACGGGCTACACGATCATTTCGTTTCGCAGCGCCCGTTCAATATCGACGCGAACGACCTCTACCCGGACCAGACGCCGACGGGAGAGGTGATCGAGGCGGTGGTGGATGCGGCCCGCGCGTGTGTTGTCGAGGACGGGGCCGAAGTGATCATTCCGGGCTGTACGCTGGCCGGCTCGGTGCTAACCCACGATGTTCCAAACGTGGAAGAGGTCGTGGGAGCGCCCGTTCTCGATGGCATGGTCACAGGCTTCAAGATGGCGGAGATGATGGCCGACCTCAAGGCCGCTGGGATCCCCACGGTAAGCCGCAGCGGCTGGTTCGAGAAGCCGCCCAAGGACGATTTCGAGAAGCTGAGGTCGTTCATGGATCGCCCTCTTTGATGGGTGTTGAGCCGTCAGTGGGACTGAACGACGCGCCCGACCCGACTTTGCGCTGGCCTATGCCCTGCGCTATAGGCCCCGCGTGATCTGTCTGATCGGGATCGCAGGCGGCAGGTTGGTCAATGACAGGGAGTGGCATGATGTCTATGTTAGAGGAGAAGCAGAGGTGGGCGAAGACCTCGGTGGCATCGAGTTCAACGCGGACCCGGAGGTGAATCCTCAGGGGAATAAGAGCGGCAAAGAGAGTATGCGGCGTCCCACGGTTCTCCGCTAAATAGCCGATCTGCAGGTGCCTGCCGTTTTCATCAATGCAGAGAAGGATATTCGTTCCAACTGGCCAACACAGCAATTAGCGACGCTGCTTCCGAGCGGGACATACGTGGAGATACCCGGCGCCGCCCACAACATATGGCTGACCCACGCAGAGCAGTTGAGGCATGAACTGCGCAAGGCGGTCCGATACGTATCTCAAGGAGGAGTTGATGCGCAAGACGGCTGACGCGGTGGTGATAGGCGGGGGTATTGTCGGTTTGAGCACCGCATATTACCTGGCCAAGAAGGGGCTGCGGGAGGTCGTGCTGCTCGAAAAGGGTGAGATCAACTCCGGTTCTTCGGGCGATTCGGCCGCGATCGTACGCCAGCACTACTCTAACGAGGTCAGCATCCGGCTTGTGCGTCGAAGCCTGGAGATATTCCAGGGTTTTCCCGACGAGTTCGATGGCGCAAAAGCGTTCACGAATGCCGGCTGGCTGTTCCTGGTGCCGGAAGAGGCATCCGAGATGTTCACCGAGAATCTGCCTCGCCTTAAGGGTTTTGGTGTTCGAACCTGGGAGTTGTCCATCGAGGACGCACTGGAGGAGCTGCCGGGGCTCAACGTGGAGGGCATCGCTCGCGTAGGCTTCGAGCCAGACTCGGGCTACGCAGACCCCCACGTAACCGCCAATGCGATTGTCTCCAAGGCCGCTCAGCTCGGTGCGGAGATTCATACACATACTGCTGCGACCGGGATTAGGCGCCCGGGTGGGGTTGTCAGCGTCGTGTCCACTGCGAAAGGCGATATTGAGACGGAGGTCGTTGTGAACGCCGCGGGACCCTGGGCCAGCGAGGTTGGCGGTTGGCTCGGGCTCGATCTGCCGCTGGAGATATCGCGCGAGCAGGATATAGTGGTGCGGCTTCCTGAGGGGGCGACTCCGATAACGCGTGCTGTTTCGAACATGGTAGACCGAACATACTTCAGGCCTGAGCCCGGTGGCCGACTGCTGGTCGGCACCGGCCACCCCAAGCCGAACGACCCGGCAGAGCCCGACAACTACAGCCGCGACGCGGACCCGGAGTTTATACGGGAGACCAGCCGATTGCTGGCGCATCGCTTCCCGTACCTGGCCGATGCGGAGTTGACGGCTAGCTGGGCGGGGCTGTACACGATAACACCCGACTGGAGCATGATTGTTGACGCTGCGCCTGGGGTCGATGGAGTGTACCTGGCGGTGGGTGGTTCCGGTCACTCCTTCAAGTTGGCTCCGGCGCTCGGCGAGTGCCTGGCCGAGATGATTTTGGACGGTAGCCCTTCAACGGTCGACATTGCGCCTCTGAGGGCGAGCCGTTTTGAAGATAAGGAGTTGATGAGGTCGACATACGGCGGCAACCGCGGCTAGTCGGATCACGACTGAGTAAGGGGCAGAGAATGGCAGACCGGTTCGAAAAATTGCTCATGGGCGGCAAGATTGTGCCGTACGATGAGGCGCGTATCCACATCATGTCGCCAGCAGTGCGGTATGGTGCGACGGTGTTCGAAGGTATCAGGGCATATTGGAATGCCGATCGTGTGCAGCTCTTCCTGTTCCGATGCGACGAGCATATGGAGCGCCTGTTGCAGTCGGCACGCATGATGGGGATGGACGATCCTGGATACACGGTGGATGAGCTGACGGCGTTGACGAAGGAGCTCCTGAGGGCAAACGACGTGCGTGAGGACGTCCACATCAGGCCCAGCCTGTTCGTCGACGGCACGGGGTCTATTCAGGCAAGTGGTCCGGTTACCCTGGGTTCGGTGGTCGTGCCTGGCGGCGCGATCATCGACACTGGCAGCTGGGCCGAGAAGGCCTTCAAGCTCGCGATCAGCTCCTGGCGGCGCATTTCAGACAACTCCATGCCACCTCGAATCAAGGCGGCGGGCAACTATCAGAATGCGCGTCTGGCCCTGATACAAGCGCAGCACGACGGCTACGATGGGGTCCTGATGCTCGATAGTATGGGCCATGTGACCGAAGAGGCTCGTGGCTGCGTGTTCCTGGTGCGCGGCGGCGTTGCGATCACGCCGCCCACAACCAACGATATTTTGGAGAGCATTACCCGCGAGACCATTATTCAGCTCCTGGGCGAGGTGCACGGTATTACAGTGCAGGAGAGGGAGGTCGACCGGACTGAATTGTACATAGCCGACGAGGTCTTCCTTTGCGGCACCGGGCTTGGTGTTACGCCAGTTGCCACTGTGGACAGATTTTCCATTGGTGATGGCAAGGCGGGCTCGGTAACGCTCGCCGTGGGGAACACATACCTCGACACTGCCATGGGCCGCAGCGACTCGCATGTCGAGTGGCTCGACCCGGTATACAACTGAAATAGCCCCCGGCAGGGGCGGGGAGTTTGGATGCAACAGCACGCACGCGTGGTTATCGTTGGCGCTGGTATCGTTGGGTGCAGCGTGGCGTACCATCTCACGCAGCTGGGTTGGCGCGATATTGTTGTCGTTGAGCAGGGGCCGCTGTTTGAGACAGGCGGTTCTACCTCTCATGCGCCCGGGCTCGTATTCCAGATAAACCCCTCGAAGACCATGACCGGTTTTGCGAAGTACACAACGGAGTTGTTCCGTTCCCTGGAACTCGACGGTGAGGCCTGCGGCAGGGCCGTGGGTAGCCTGGAGGTGGCCTGGACACCGGAGCGGCTGACTGAGCTGCGGCGCAAGATCGGCACTGGGATGGCCTATGGGGTCGAGTCACACCTCCTTGATCCGCACGAGGCACGGGACAAGGTCCCGATGCTGTCCGAGAAGATTTATGGCGCGATGTATACCCCGACGGATACACATACACGTGCGATTCGTCCGGCCGAGGCGATGGCACGGGCCGCCGAGGCGTCCGGGGCCAGCTTCCACGCCGATACCAGGGTGACGGGATTCGAAATTTCCAAGGGCCGTGTCACCGGGGTCGTCACAACCCGTGGGACGGTGAATTGCGACATGGTCGTTGCTGCCACAGGCATATGGGCGCCGAAAGTTGGGCTCATGGCCGGGGTGCCGATTCCGCTGTCGCCGATGCAGCACCTGTATGCGCGTACGAAACCTCTGCCCGAGCTTGCCGGTCGGACCGAAGAGATCACGGAGCCATTCGTGCGGCATCAGGATCGGGCGATGTATTTCCGGCAGCACGGCGAGGCCTACGGTATAGGGTCGTACCTGCACGAGCCGCTGTTGGTGGCGTCCGAGGACATCCTGTCTCACGAGGACGCTCCCGTGTCGCCGGCTGAGATGGCGTTCACCCCGTCGCACTTTACGAGGGCCCTGTCTGCAGCGGGGGAGGTGATGCCTGCGCTGAAAGATGCGCCACTGGAGTACAGCTTCAACGGCATGTTCTCGTTCACGACCGATGGCTTCCCCGTCCTTGGGGAATCGCCGCAGGTGAAGGGGTTCTGGTCGGCGCAGGCGGTGTGGATCACCCACTCTGGAGGTGTCGGCAGGGCCGTGGCGGAGTGGATTGTGGACGGGCAGGCTAGCGTGGACCTGCGAGAGTCCGATATATCCCGGTTCCACCCCCATGCCTATAGCGGCGAGTACATTAGGGAGCGGTCTGCGCAGCAGTACCGCGAGGTATACGACATCATCCATCCGTTGCAGCCGCCCACGAAGGCGAGAGGCCTGCGGCTCAGTCCTTACTGGCTACGGCAGAAGGAGTTGGGCGCGGTATTCTTCGAGAGCGCCGGCTGGGAGCGGCCACAGTGGTTTGGGGCCAATGAGGCTTTGCTGGACGATCTGGCTGGGCCTGGCGACACACGCTCCGGCTGGGAGGCTCGCGAGTGGTCGCCAATGGTCGCCGCGGAGCACAGGGCGACACGGGAGCGAGTGGCGCTGTTTGACCTAACCCCGTTCATGAAGCTGGAAGTCACCGGTCCTGGCGCCCTTGCGGCGCTTCAGCGCCTCACGGCGAACAACCTCGACCGGCCACCTGGGAGGGTGACCTACACCGCGATGCTGGATCCTCGGGGCGGCATCAAGTGCGACCTGACGGTGACGCGGCTTTCTACGGAAAAATTCATGGTGGTGACTGGCGGCGCGATGGGGCTGCACGACCTGGGGTGGATGCGCCGCAATGTTCCGGACGACGGCTCGGTCACAATTACCGACGTTTCTGCGGCGCAGTGTTGCATTGGCGTGTGGGGTCCAAAGGCGAGAGAGCTTATGACGAGTGTTTGCGAAGACGACCTGACCAACGACGGGTTCCCATACCTGGCGGCTCGCCAGATAACCGTCGGCGGCGTGCCTTGCCTGGCAGTACGCATATCCTATGCCGGCGAGCTTGGCTGGGAGGTCTATGCGGCCACCGAGTTGGGGCTGAGGCTGTGGGACACGTTGTGGGAGGCCGGGCAGTCGCTCGGTGTCGTGGTCGCAGGTGGAGGTGCCTTCGACTCGCTGAGGCTGGAGAAGGGGTACCGACTCTGGGGGCAGGATATCCACACCGAGTACAACCCGTACGAGGCCGGGATAGGCTTCGCGGTTCGGCTCAAAAAGGGGGACTTCATCGGTCGTGACGCGCTGGTTGGCATCAGGTCAGAGGGTGTAACCCGCAAACTGTGCTGCATGACGCTGGACGATCCAGACGAGGTCGTCCTGGGCAAGGAGCCCATCCTCCATGGCGACGATGTGCTCGGCTACGTCTCGAGCGCCGGATATGGCTACTCGATAGGCCGAGGTATCGCATACGCCTACCTGCCTGTCGAGCATTCTGAGGTCGGCACGCAGCTGGATGTGCTCTACTTCGGGGAGCGGCGAAGGGTCACGGTAACGGCCGAGCCGCTGTACGACCCTAGGATGGAGCGGCTGAAGTCGTAGGGCGGCCAAGCCCTTCTACAGTATGTCATTCTGAGGAGCCCCGCTACGAAGAATCTGGGGTGGGGTCCCGTCTTCTCAGGTAGGCGAGAGGATTGAAACAATACTACGTCTACATTATGTCCAGCTACCGAGGGACGTTGTACACTGGCGTTACCAATGATCTGGAGCGGAGGGTGGCCGAGCACCGGGACAAGAACGCGAAGGGTTTTGTAGCACGACACAACATTACGAGACTCGTGTATTTCGATGAAACGAGCGACATAAAGTCCGCGATAATGCGAGAAAAAGAGATCAAGGGCTGGCGCAGAAACAAGAGGGTCAAGCTCATCGAGTCGATGAATCCGGCCTGGGAAGACCTCGCTGCATATTGGAGTTGAAGACCGTGCACCGCCCCAGACCTTTCGCTTTGCTCAGGGTGACATTGCGGGTCGGGATCGCCGTCTGAGCCGCGTGGGTTGTTTGTCATGTGGCACGTCCTGCCAAAAAAAAGGAGAAACCGCACATGCCAAAGGGGATTCTGGAGCGGCTGAGCGAGGGGATCGTGCTGGGTGATGGTGGATACATCATAGAGTTGGAGCAGCGCGGGCATGTGGTGACTGGCGCATTCACTCCCGAGATTGCCATGACCCATCCGGATGCTGTGCGCGAGCTGCACTACGAGATGCGGCAGGCAGGCTGCGATGTCTTGCAGGTGATGGCCTTTTATGGCAGCCGCGAGAAGCTGGCTACGGTTGGATATGGCGACAAGGTTCTGGAGATAAACCAGGCCGCCTACAACATCGCCAGGGAGGTCGCCGGGGACGAGATGCTGGTGGCCGGGGACTTGAGCACTACCTGGATGTGGACGCCGGACGACGAACGGTCCAACAACCTGGTCGCAGAGATGTTTGACGAGCAGATAGAGGCACAGGCCGGGGTCGACTTTGTGATAGGCGAGCTTTTCTACAGCCTCGGTGAGGCGCTGCTTTGCCTGGAGAGGATCAAGGAAAAGACCTCGGTGCCTGCGATGATTACGATGTCGTTTCGAGCTACCAACGTTACCGACGATGGTTTTACGGCGGGGGAGTGCGCTAAGCGGCTCCACGACGCCGGTGCAGACATCGTCGGGCTGAACTGCATGAACGACCCTGGGCACATGATGCCCCACATCGCCGAGATGCGCGCCGCCTTCGACGGATATCTGGCGGCACAGCCTGTGGCGTTCCGGTGCACCGATGACACGCCGTGGTTTACCGGGTTGCCGTCGTTCCCGGACCGGCTGGAGCCGACGCAGATGACGCGGTTCGAGCTTGGCGAATTTGCCACAAAGGCGAAGGAGGTGGGAGTCAACTACATCGGCGGATGCTGCGGGTGCAAGGCGACTCATATGCGCGAGATGGCCAAGGCCCTGGGCAAGTTCGACGATATCAGGGCCTGGAATCGGCGCGAGGGCCATGCGATGAGTGAGACGGAGCACAATCGGGACCATCGCGAGACCCTGCGAGGCTGAATCACGTTCAATCGGCGCGAAGGTGGTAGAATCGCGGCTGGAGGGCACCATGAGGCGCTTACTTGCCGTCGCCGTTGTGCTGATGTGTTTTGGTGGGGCGCTGGTGTCCCTTGGTATTCCAGACGCCCTGGCCGCGGATCCTCACGTCGCGATCATAGACATCGACGACGCCATCAGCCCCTCCACTTCACGCTTCCTCTCTAGGGCCATCGACAGCGCTGCGGATTCTGACGCGGTGCTTCTGCTGGTTCGGCTGGACACTCCCGGGGGTCTGCTTGACGCGACCAGGGACATGGTCGACGCGATAACTAACGCCCAAGTCCCTGTGGTGGTGTACGTAGCCCCCACAGGGGCACACGCGGCCTCCGCAGGTACGTTCATCACAGCAGCGGCTCACGTCGCGGCTATGGCGCCCATCACCAACATCGGGGCGGCTACGCCGATAGCCGTCGGCGATGAGCTTCCGGAGACACTGG
>CAJWER010000103.1 GCA_913030785.1 uncultured Chloroflexota bacterium
GCTATCGACAAGGCGGAGGTGCTATGGCCCGACGTGGTGCTCATGGACGTCCAGATGCCGGAGATGGACGGCTTGGAGGCGACTACACATATCAAAATCCTCCTCAGCGACACACGAATCCTCCTGCCGACCGTGCATATGGGACTGAGGGATGAGGCCAGCGACGCTGGTGTGGATGCGTACCTCACGAAGGATACCGGCAGGGAAGAGCTGCTTAAAGTGATACGGGAATTGGCAACGCTGGATTAATCTGCCAAATTCTTCGGTTCCCGGTCTCGACAATTACTGGCCTCTCGTCTCAATCCACCTTGCCAAGAATGACAAAAAGGGCGCCCCCAGTGCGGCGGGCGCCCTTTTGCATGGGGGAAGAGGCGTGTTTCCTAGCGGTCGACCTCGACAGGAATGGTTGCCGGAGCCAGCTGTCCGACCGGGTCGCCGAGGTTGGGACGGGTAGCTGGGGAGGGTACAGGCTGCCCCTCGGCGTTGCCGAGCTGTGGTATCCACTCGAGCCACGCCGGCAGATACCAGTTCCAGTCACCAAGTAGTTTCATTGATGCGGGCAACAGGACCGTTCGAATGACCGTGGCGTCGATTAGGACCGCGACACCCAGGCCCAGGCCGAACTGCTGCAGGCCGATCTGTGGTCCGAATGCGAAGGCTCCAAAAACGCCGACCATGATCGCCGCGGCGCTCGTTATCTGCGACGCCGTAACCTTGATGCCCCCTGAGACCGAGGCGTCGTTTCCGAGGCCATGGTCATAGGCTTCCTTGATCCGGTTTAGCAAGAGCATGTGGTAATCCATCGATAGCCCGAACAGGATTCCGAACAGGAACAATGGCAGCCATGCTTCGATCACGCCGGTTGCCTCCGCTCCGAACCAGGTCACGCCCCAGCCCCACTGGAACACTATGACCAGCACGCCGTAGGCCGCGCCGGCGGAGAGAAGGTTGAGGACGATGGCCTTTACCGGAATTATGAGCGACCGGAACATTAAGAGGAGCAGAATAAAGGCTAGTCCCAGCACGAAGGCAAAGACGTAAGGGGCGGTCTTGATCATATGGTTTTTGAAGTCAAGACTACCGGCAGTCTTGCCTGTTACATATACATCCGCGCTGACACCTTCGAAGGCAGGCGGGATGATGTTGGTCCGTAGGTTTTCAACAGCTTGCTCTGCTTCGGCGTCGTCGATCCCGCCTACAAGGGGGACGCGCACCAGTAGCAGGTCGCCAGCGCCATTTACGCGAACATCGAAGGGCGCGAAATAGGCCGGATCAGCGCCGACGCTGTCGACCATCTTCGATACAGCGCCCTGCACCTCATCGCCCGTGACATCAAGGGCGTCTACGACGACTATTGCCGGGGACATAAGTCCGGCCGTGAAGTGCTCCTCGAGCAGCTCTACCGCCCGACGCGATTCGGCGTCCATTGGTATTGCATGCGACCCACTGTTGAAGCCGAGGTTCAGTGAGAATGCTGGTAGCGCTAGGGCCACTAGCCCGGCGGCTGCCACGGTGGCGAAGATTGCAGGTTTGGCCATCACACGATCTGCGATGGCACTCCAGACTCCACCGTCGTTTGTGCCTCGGTCGCGCCCGATAAACGGGAGCCTGAGGCGGTTGATGTTGTCGCCCAGTATTCCCAGAAGTGCTGGTAGCAAGGTTAGCGATGCGATGATGGCGAGCAACACGACGATGATGGCACCCAGACCAAGTGATATGAACACCGGATTGAATGTCATTCCCAGGCCTGCGAGGGACAGTACCACTGTGATCCCGGCGTAGAGCACTGCTCGGCCCGTTGTGCTGCTGGCGATGCCGATGGCGTTGATCTTCGACAGGCCAGCTTTTCGCTCGCTCCGGAACCTGCTGACGATAAACAGGGAGTAGTCGATACCCACCGCCATGCCCATCAGGAGGATCATCTCGCTGTATTCCGCGCTAAGGGCGTATAGATGGCTTATCCCGCTTGCGACGGCGGAGGCCGTGATAATCGATGCTATGGCCATTGTCAGAGGGATGACTGCCGCGACTACGGCCCGGAAAGCGATGATCAGAATTACCAGGCCAAGGATCATCGTAATCATCATGATCCGCGCAAAACCGGCGTCCATCAACTCATCGATCTGTTTGTTGATGGAGGTGTTGCCTCCGATCACGATCTCGAATCCGTCGGCATCCTCCGAGGCTTCCCTCACAGCGTCCACGATAGCGTCGATACGGGATCTGCTACTTACCCTGTGGGGTTCCACACCGGACTCGTCTATCGTATCAATGACGACTCGCGCCAGTACCACGGTCCCATCCGCTGAGAGCATCCCGGGGTCGTCGGTGTCGTAGTAGCTGTCGACCGACTCGACCTCGGGCATTGACCTGAGTTTGGTCACCAGGCCCTCGACCGTCGCTCGATACTCTGCGGTAGCTGCGTCTAGCTGTGGGTTGCTGAACACAAGCTGCTCTGTCGGGGGCGACTTTTCGGCAGGGGAATCGAATCGATCGTCGAGGAGGTTGGCGGCCGTGGATGACTCTCCCTCGCCATTCTCGGTAAGTTCGACCGTCTCGAATTGAGAGGATGCGACGATGGCCACTACAACTGTCAGGAGGGCTGCTCCTGTTACCCACCATCGGTGCTGGGCGCTCCAAATTGCGGCTCTGCCCGTAGCGGTTAGGGTCGACGGATCGATTGGCAGCTCATCGGGCGTCCGTTCGCCGCTCTGGACACTGCCCCTGCCGAATAATCTTTCGACTGCCTGCAACAAACGTGCCCCCTGGTAGTAGAACTGAATGGCGTAAATTCTAACGGATGGAGTTCGGTGGGTCATCCGCCTAGCTATCTAATTGCTTTCGGACTTTCGGTCGGCAATCACTCGTACTGTTGGACCAGTGGGACATCTCCCATTCGTACGAGATGTTGTTCACCGCACTACTATAAACGTTGTAGAAGACCAATTGGTGAGTTACGGACGATGAGCTACCCCTCGGGCTCCGGCAGCTTTTCGATAGATGGTATAGGTTCGCCCGAGGCCTCGAAACGTACGGGGATGCTCACCAGGATGCGGTTGAAGAACTCCCGGCTCACGTGATAGGGCTGGGTGCCATCGTTGCCAGAGGCGTCGGCCACACGGACATTTACCGTGTAACGGATATTCGAGTACTTCTGACCTAGGAGCCTTTCCATCTCTTTTGTGACGACGGCTTGCTCATCTTCGGGATTGAAAAATCCCTCGTAGTCCTCGTCATTGATCCGGATGGAAGGTTGGTCGTCCGCAACATCAGGAACGGTGCCTGTCACGTTTTGCAATATGATCCATAATGTGTCATCCACCGCTCCGGAAACCGTTTTGTGGTCCATATCACCTTCCAGAATCTGGCTGCTGGACCCTAGAGACGCCAGAGATAGCATAGTCACAATGGTGATCAGCAGTTTGGTCACTGTATCCTCCGCTCGGTTGATGGGATCGGAGTTGAATTGGCGGAGCGTTCAGCGATTATCGGGGGTGCGAGGTGTTCGTGCGTCGGCTGGGCAGGGGATTTCGTGTGGGACATTCGATGGAAGGCATTCTCATGCTGAAGGCTGATGGTTGGTGGCCCGTTCGGGGGAATGCGGCGGCAAAAAGGTGGCTATCGCCTGTTAGGCGATGTGGGTTGCTATTTCAGAACGCCCTGGCTGAACGCGTTCAACTCGTGGTAGACAGCCAGCGATATGAGGGTGATCTTGAGGGTCTTGCCAGCGGCCACGATCACGAAGAATTTCCAAGCTGGGTATCTTACTGCTCCGGCCCAGATGCCAGCGATATCGAATGGCAGCGGGAACGCCGCAAAGGCGAATATGGCGATGCCGAACCTGCGCTCTGCCAGCGCGTTGAATCTGGAGCACAACCGGCCACCCTCAAGGGCGTGACTCCCCGTGACGCCAAGGGTATATCCGACCATCTCACCGAGGGCAGCGCCGATGCCTCCGACAATGACGATTACCGGCGGGTTGAGTACAGTTGCCATGGCAGCCGCATATGCGGGGGCCCGGCGTAGGGACCAAAATCACGGCACTGGTGCCAGCTTCCACGAGGAAGATCGCCGCGTATCTCCAAGTACCGATGCCCGTAAACAGGTCCCTGAACTGCATCACGGCATGGGCCAGCGACAGGGAGAGGGTTGCCACTCCCAGGAACCCGAAAAGGATTGCTGGGCGCAGCGAGGCTCTGGCGGCTTCGGCTAGAAATGAAATTAGGCCTGACGCTGACTCGGGCTGTCCGAGAGATGTTGACTGCTGTACGGTAGATTGAAGCATCTGATCTCGCTTCTGGAACCTTGAGTGGTTACTTGATCAAAGGATAGAGGGCGACGATCGCCGGTTCATCATCTGGCTGATCGATTTGGTACCCCGAAATAGGGTGGATACACGCCTCCAGCGCCTGCCCCAGCAGACATTTCCCATTGGTATGATGCGGCGTCCCATCATGGTGGTCCGTTTCGTCGCTCAGACCCTGACGGGCCGGTGACAAGAAGCTGACAGTTTGCCGACGAAATACGGCCTGCAACATCGTCCCGACCGCGGCGGCATGCATACGTGTAGAATGGTCGCCGGTCCGCTGCGTATCGCTGAAAAGTCCGTAGTTGTTGGATATTCGCTAGATCGAGGAGTTCCTATTGTCCTGGTTTTGGGTCGCATTGCTCAGCGCCGCGCTGCTGGGTCTGGTCGGTATCCTAGACAAGACCTTGCTTTTCCACTTCGCGAAGTCGTGGCTGACTCTGCCACTGTTGATTGGTATAGCCCAGGGAGTAATAGGCATAACTCTATTGCTGGTGCTTCCCTGGACCGATGCGGGCGCAGCCGCGATTGGATGGGCGGTACTCTCTGGACTGCTGTGGGGAATCGGTTCACTGTTTCTGTTTTATCTGCTTTTAGAGAGAGAGGCATCCAAGACCATACCTATATTCCAGACCTTCCCGGCGTTCGTCGCGCCGATGGCCGTGATATTTCTCGGGGAAGATCTGGCTTTGTATCAATGGATAGCCATCCTTGCCGTTGTCGCCGGCGCAGTAATGAACTCGATAAAGCGCGACGCTGGATATGGCGGGATGTCCGTCGACGGGGCCTTCTATGTGCTGATCGCCGCCAGCGTTCTGGCTGCGGCGGCAAATATTGCGGGCAAGCTGGCGGTTGACAGCATGGAGGTCTTACCGGCCCACGCGTTCAGGGTATTGGGGATGTCTTCAGTGATGCTTGTCGTCAGTCTTCGCCGAGCCCCTATGAGGGAGGTATTGGGATTCTTCAAAAGTAGGAGTCCAGCGCTTGGGATCTTTGGCTTGAACGAGTTCGTCGTGGCCAATACGGGGATGCTCATAAACTTGTGGGCGATATCCCTCGGCCCGGTGTCACTCGTGACGGCGGTAACGGCCACCACATCGCTCTTCCTGCTGGCATACGGGTTTGCGCTGGCGCTGGTTTTCAAGGGCGCGCTGGGGGAGCAGATTTCCGCGGGCAGTGTTGCGATCAAGGTCGTTTCCACGGCCACGATGGTTGTGGGAGTCGCCGTGATCGCAATCGAGTGAACCTTGTGTCTGTGCGGCTCAGACGCCCAGGTCTCGCCTCTCGAATGTGACCGTCGCGAGCGCGTAGAGTACTGTGGCGATGAGCAACAGGACGCCGACATGGCCGAGGTGGAGGCCATTGGTGATGGGGTCCGAGCCGCTGTAATAGTGGAATGGCGAGATGAATCGGGCCGGCTCAAGGGACTCAACCGCTGGTGTTAGGGCGTTGATGAGATACGTCGTGACTCCAACGACGCTCCCGATGGCAATGCTGAACGCCCGGCGTCCGGTCGTTGCGCCCAGTGCCAACGCGAGGGACCCGAACGCCATTCCGAGGAATCCGGCGGAGAGGGTCGCCGCGGCAACCTTCAGAAGTGATATGTCCATATTGACGGCCACGACCCCCACCGCGAGTCCAATCCAGGTCGCGACGACCAGTACGATGATCGCCGCCAGCATCGCTGCCCACTTGTGGGCCAGCACCAGTCGGCGGGATATCGGGCTGCTCATCAGCAGGTCGAGCGTCCCTTTTTCCTCCTCGCCAGCAATGGCCGCACTGCCCTGAGTGACGGCGAATCCCAGGAACAGCATCGGGAGTACTAGGAAGAATAGCTGGCTGTTCAGGAAGCCTTCGGGGGAGGTGAGATCCTCGATGTCTCCTATGAAGGCCTTCATCAAGGAGTTCTCGTCGGACAGAATGTCGTTCAGTTCGGGGGCATTGCTCAGGCTGGGGTAGAACAGCATAGTGACGAGTGAGATAGCCACCATTCCGATCCCCCACCACATTAGGGAGCGGCGCTGATACCATAGGGTCTTGAGGAATACGTTATTCAGCATCGGTGTCTCCGTCGCCGTAGTAGGACAGGAACACCTCTTCGAGGTGTGGCTCCTGGGTTACGATCTTTGTCACTTCGAATCGGGCTGCAGCTTTGACCACAGCATCCGGGCTGCCCAGGACCGTACATGTGAGCACGCTGTCCTTGACCTCAATGTCCTGCACACCTGGTACGTCCTCGAAGTCAGTGGCGGTGACCGGCGTACCAAAGTGGAACTCGATTCTGTGTAGCGCCCTCTCTTTGAGCGCGGCGACATCTTCCACGGTAACGAGTTGACCACGCCGGATGATCCCAACACGGTCGCAAAGGCGTTCTACCTCGGGCAGGACATGGGACGAGATGAAGACGGTGCGTCCATCTGCCTTGACCTCCTCCACCATCTCGTGAAACTCCTGCTGAAGGAGAGGGTCGAGCCCGGACGTTGGCTCGTCCATGATGATCAGTTCGGGGTGGTGCATGAAGGCCTGAATGAGTCCGATCTTCTGGCGGTTGCCGCGGGATAGTGTCTTCACGGGACGGGAAAGCTCGGCGCCCAGGCGGTCTCTAAGCTGCTCTACGTACGCCCAGTCGACCCCGCCGCGCAGCGCGGCGCTGTAGGCAAGCACCTGACGCCCGGTTAACCTGTCGTACAGCACTATGTCGCCTGGAAGGTACCCGACTCTTGCCCGTATGACGCGGCTGTCCTGGCGGGAATCGAGGCCGAAGATGGATGCGCTGCCGTGGGTCGGGCGGATGAAATCGAGCAGGGTACGGATCGTCGTGCTCTTGCCAGACCCGTTTGGGCCCAGGTAGCCGAAGACCTCTCCTTCGTAGACCTCCAGGTTGATCTTTTTCAGAGCCTCCTGGCTACCGTAGGACTTGCTCAAGTCGTTCGTGGCGACTACTGGATTCAATGTCCAACCTCTCAAGGAGCTCGTCTGACAGGAGAGCTACCCCGCAATTTACGGGACGGCTATCGCAAACTTGCTCAGCGACAATTTGCCTCGCGGCTCTTGCCCGAATCCGACGAAGGAGAATCCATAGCTGGTGGCGTTCGCCAGCACGTCGTCGAGGGGGGTTACCTTGGCCGGGTCGTTTGTCCAACTCCGATACCACTGCGCCTCGTCGTTTTGAAGGGTGATTGTGTTTGGGTCCGAGGCCCACTCATCCTCGGAGATCGTCAGGGGGTTGGAACTCATGTGCCAGCGCACACCGGGTTTGTTGACCCAAAAGTAGCATCGCGCACCGTTTAGCTGGAGGCCGTCGCCGCGCAGGTAAGCGGATACCCTGGCCTCTCGCAGATCTATCGGGCCTTCGCCGCTCCAACCCCTATAGTTGAGCATTGGGAGTATCGAGACGGGGCTTTCCGGCGTGTCGGCGCTCCAGCGGCTCTCGTCAGCCCAGACGTAGCCTCCACCATCAACACCGCCGGTCCGCTCCCACGTTGTGAGGATGAAGATGTTGGGGCCCTTTGCCACGATGCTCCAGTGGTAGTCATAGGAGCACCAGCCATCCGGCCCCATGTCGAAGTTGTTCTTTATCACGTAATGCCTCCCGAGCAAGATAATTCTATTGTGCAAGTGTGCTTCCCAGCTGCCCGACCCAGCCGCATCATACGCGGATGGACCATCATGTCAAGTCGCCGCGGTCCTAGCCGAGGAGCTCTTGTGGCAGTGTGAACACACCGTTGTTGTCGGGAACGAATTCCAGGATGTCGGTTACCGCGTCGAGGTTCAGAGGTCCGTAGATGTGCGGGAATAGGTTGTCCCCGCCCTCCAAGTTTTCGTACCGGATTTCGGCGACCACCTGGTCCGGGTCGATGCACAACAGCAGCAGGTCTTTTTGTCCCTCGAAGCGGTTGTTGGAATTTGCGACTCCGAGGACCTGGTCGGGTCTGGAACAGTGGATGAATCCCTCGTAACTCAGGCTATCGGCTTCATAACTTCCGGTAGGCCGCGCACTTAGCCAGTCGGCACGGCTCGATATGTGGAGAATTGTACGCATGGTCAATCATCGTCCTTTTGAACGGAGCCACCCTCGAAAAATTCCTTTACCGGGTCCAGCATCTTTGCGCGCATTCGTTTGTGGGCCCAGACTCGGAAGCCGAAAATCTGGGTCAGCCCTCGCAGCCAGCCAGTTCGCACGTTCCATTCGACGTTCCACCTTGTGCCGTCGTCTTCGGGCACGAAGTTGTCTCGCCGATCGGCCCAGGTAGAATCCACGGCCTCCATGTTTCTGGATTTCGCGTAGACGAACGTGCATCGCCACGAGATCAGTTCTGGTGGGTCGTCGGGATACCTCTTCGCGTCCTCGGTTACGAGGTAGACGTGACCGGCCCGCTCCTTGGTTTCTCCATAGTGCTTCTTGAAGGCCTCATCGTTGGTGGGGCCGTCCGGTCCATAGAACGTGACGCGTTCGTACACGGCGTTGACCGGGGCGGCGATAAAAGTCGAGAGTTTGAGCCTGACCAATCTTGTGTCCCCTTCTGTCCTCAAAGTCTACAACATGCAGGGGATGTGGCCGCGAGAGGCCGTTGTATAATGGCCGCGCCAACAAAGAATCGACCCTGGAGGAGTCTCATGACCAGCCCCCTCAAACTGGAAGCCAAGCCCGACCTCAATGCCCGAATTGCTGCCATAGAACACGAAGGCTTTGCCTACTTTCCTGGCATACTCGACGCCGGAGAGGTGGCGAGCCTTCGTGAGGCTATTGATCGGCTGACTGCGGTGGAGGCCAGCTTTGACCGGGACTCGGTGTCAGCGGAGGGTTTTCGGGAGAAGCACATCAAGTGCGTCTTCAACCGAGACCCGATGTTCTTGCGGTTCCTGGACATGCCAAAAGTAATCGATCTGGCCGAGGCAATTCTTGGGGTGCAGGACAACAGGGGCCGCCAAACCGACTGCCATATTATCGGCATGACGGCATGGATTACCGGCCCGGGGCGGGAGGACCAGCAGTTGCATGTGGACTGGCGGCCCTTCGACCTTCCGGCGGATATAGCGGCGGATGCGCGAGTTAAGCTGCCG
>CAJWER010000104.1 GCA_913030785.1 uncultured Chloroflexota bacterium
CCTCCCGAGAAGCGTTTGGAATAGAGCCCCCAAAATACCGGGAATACGGCAGCGGCGCATACCAGATCTGCGATCAGGAACAGGTATAAGACGCTGTAACCCTGAGAGGCGATGAAAATTGCAGGTAATATCAGTGCCACCGTTATCCCACGGGAGGATTTCAATAGGCCCCCGGCGGTGACGGCCGGCCTGAAATGAGAGAGGTCGGTGACCACGGCGCTGGCGATGCCGTTGAGAAGCGTATCCAGGCTGGACATCACGAGCATCAGGGCCAGCAACAGGACGGCTACGAGCACCCAGGTGGGTGCTATCGACTGTATGAGCCAGAACAGGGCCACCGGTGAGTCGTCGAGGCCGATCCCACGCCCGACAGCCATGATGCCCAACATTCCCATGAGGATGATCACCGGCACCACTATGGCCCCTGATATCGCAAATCCGCGTCGAAGCGAGGTATCGTCGCGACTGGAGTAGACCCGTTGCCAGAAGCCCTGATGGAACATGTTGGCGGCGAGGATCGCGATGAACAGCGTAATGCCGAACTCGATCCCTGGCCGATGCGTCAGCGACAGAAGGTGCGCGCTATCCTCGCGGATCGGCGCCAGCGCATCCCCGAAGCCGTCCAGGTAGGACACGGCGGCCAGGAAGGCGATCAACAGCAAGGGGAGTATCATCACGAACTGTACTGTGTCGGTGAATATGGAGACTCGGAGGCCGCCGTATGCGGTGTAGCCCGCGGTGAGCAGGCCGATGATGAGGGCCGTTATCCACAGGTTGGTACCCGCCAGCAACTCAAAGGCCTTGGCGATGCCCGTAAGCTCCGCCGACAGGAACACGAACATATAGAAGACGATGACACCCAGCGTGAACAGGTGCATAGCAGGGCCGTACCTGTGCTTCACGTACTCGGTGAGGGAGTGGCCTTGGGGCATTAGCCGACGCATTCGCGGACCGACAAACACGAACGCCACCAGGGGCGCGGCCTGCCCGAGCCCGTAGCCGATGAGGGCCACAAGTCCTGCCCAGGTCCCAGCCTCGGCCGGGCTGAGCAGTACCCAGGCTCCGATGACGGAGGCCACCAGAGTGGCGGTCGCCACCTTGCTGCCCGTGGTGCCGCGGGCGACCAGGTAGTCCTCAATGCTGAGACTGCCTCGCCGCACGTACGCTACACCGGCCGCCGCAAACGCGGCTGCTACTACAGCTGTGATCAGGATTGCTACTGTACTGTCGATCAAGTGTCTCCTCCTGGTGTTCCACAGCCTCAATCGTGCGTCGTGCCCGCACAACCTAGAATGGGCACATTCCCACGCACAAAAAGACCGCCCTTTGGTCCGGGCGGCCAGCGTCATCCAATTCTCGTTCCTACGCTGGCATTACCCAGATCAGGTCACGGGGTCGTTCCGAATCGTCGGAACCTCTCAGCCTAGCTTCCCAAGCTCCCCCCGAATATCCATCGTCGGAGGCAGTCTAGCGAGGCGAGGTCGCGGTGTCAACCGGCGACTCCATGGGGCAGCTGCCCTTTACCCCTAGCTGCGATAAGCGGTACCCTTGATTGCAGGCCAACATCGAACCTATGGAGAGATATGGACGAGCGACTAGTCGAAGGCGCTGCCGAATTTGGCATCAAGCTCTCTGAGATTCAGATGGGGCAGTTCCGCCTCTACCACGAAAGAATGGTCGAGTGGAACGAAATGATGAACCTGACACGCATCATCGAATGGGAGCATGTGGTGGGACGGCACTTCCTCGATTCGCTGTCTGTGATCACCGCGCTGCCTCCGGAAGCTCTTCGTTCAGATGCGACCCTATTGGACGTTGGTAGTGGTGCCGGTCTACCCGGAGTGCCGCTTAAGATCGTCTTCCCTGACCTGAAAGTGACGCTGCTGGAGGTCACACAGAAAAAGGCGCTATTCCTGGAGCAGGTCGTCGCTGACCTGGGACTTCCGGGGCTGGACGTGCGGACGGGGCGGGCAGAGGATCTGGCCCGCGACCCTGATCTGAGAGAGGCTTTTGACACAGTTGTGGCGCGTGCAGTCGCAAAACTAAACGTCCTTGTGGAACTGATGGCAGGGTTCTGCCGGGTCGAGGGAGTAGTTGTAGCTCAGAAGGGCAACGCTCCCCATGACGAGATACGTCTCGCCTCCAAGGCGATCAAAACGATGGGGGTCGAAGTCGCGGAGGTTCGGGAGGTAGACTTCGCCGGATCAGACGGTCCGAGGTCGCTGGTCGTGCTGCGAAAATCCCACCCGACCCCAAGGGGCTATCCGCGACGACCGGGCATCCCCTTCAAGAGACCCTTGTGAAAGCCTCATGAATCGCACGATGCTGGCCCTTCACGCACCCTCCCCGGCGAATCATCAGCTCACGCCCGCGCCTCGCAGTTCGTGGTGGTCGATGCACATTCAGACGGCTACCTACAAGACCCTGTTGGGAAGCAATAGATGACCGCAACCGGCGAGACCCGCTCCATCACGAGCGCCCTCCGACGGCGGCTCCTGTCGCTGCCGACTCTGCTATCTCTGGCGATAGCCGCCGGCTTTATTATCCTACTGGCATCGCAAGCTGACCTCGACTGGGGCCGTACGTGGGAGAACGTGCGCGGCATTGACCTCCGACTCTACCTCGTTGGTCTCGCGCTCTACTACCTCAGCTTCGGATTCAGAGGCCTCAGGTGGCGGATCCTCGCCAAAAATGCGGCGATCAACAGTACCCCCGGGTCCGAATTACCGTCAATCCTCAGATTCTCGCAACTCATCGTCATTGGCTGGTTCGTCAACTCGATAGGGTGGCTTCGCGTCGGAGACGCATACAGAGCGTACGGACTGTCGAACATAGTCGGAGGCAACTTCTCGTCGAGCCTCGGGACAGTTCTGGCTGAGAGAGTTACCGACATGGGAACCGTGCTGGGGCTCGTAGCCGTGGCCGTCGTTTGGTATTCGGCGACCAGGGAATCTGCCGACGTCTACTACATCGCGCTCATCGCCCTGGCTATGGCCGCCGTGCTCGTCGGCCTACTGGTGGCAATGCAGGGATACGGCCACCGTATCGCCCGACTGCTGCCTGGCCGGTTCGAACAGGCATACGGTCGGTTCCAGCAGGGCGCTCTAGGTAGCCTGCAACAGCTACCGGCGGTATTCGCGCTGGGTGTGGCTGGGTGGCTTCTGGAATCGGGACGGCTATACTTCGTCGTCAAAGCACTGAATCTGGAAATCGACCTGCCCCTGGTGCTTATTGTGGCGCTGGGAGGCGCAATCCTGAGTACGGTCCCGACCCCCGGCGGCATCGGCGCGGTGGAACCGGGATTGATCAGCCTTCTCGTTCTAGGCCTGGAGCGCAGCGACGCCGCATCGGTCGTTCTGATCGATCGCACGATCACATACGTCAGCGTACTCATCATCGGCGGCCTGGTCTTCCTGTTTTGGCAGCTATCAATGGCGCGTAGGCCGAAGAGAGATCTGGACGAGGCCACCCGCGAACCCGAATCTGATTCTGACGTCTAGGTCCAGATCGTCGGAACAGTTCCGCCCGCAACTTGACTTCCCATTTCGGCGACCCTAAACTCCGCGTTACATTCGCAGGCAGCTCTGGCAACACTCCGGAAGGATGCAGCCCCATGCCAAAAGTCGTTAGCCATATAGTGACTCGGCCCGGTCGGACCCACGGTGACCCCGACGTGGAGATACCCGTCGCGGAGGACCTGGTTACGGAGCCGGGGAATCCCGTGCGCGAAGAGGACCTTTCTTACTACGGTCGCGAGCACCCCATCGAAGCCCACTTCATCGAAAATTCCGCCGATCGCGAGTGGCTGTGGACCATGTACACGCCCGAATTCGCGGAGTGGCGTCGTCGTCACGAAGAGCGTGAGCGCCCGTTGGCAGAGGCCGGCGAGGTCTCTGGCGACATAGAGCCGACCTCAGAGCCGCAACCAGGAATCGACGTCACTGAGTCAATCCGTACAAAAGCGAGAGAGCTTGGTTTCGGCGAAACCGGATTCACTCGGTACGATCGCCGCTATACGTATACCAGCCGCAAGCGCTGGGTCAGGTTCACTCATGCGATATGCCTGGCCCTGGAGCAGGACTACGCCGCAACCCAGACGCTGCCGAGCGAGGAGAGTGAGCACGCCCACTTCGGTACATATGAGATAGAGGAGGCGTACTGCCTGGAGCTCGCCGACCACATTCGCTCCCTCGGCTACCATGCCCAGATACACGGCCACAGCGATTCCAGTGCTCCTTACATCCCGCTGTTCGTAAGCGCTGGACTGGGCCAACTGGGAGCCAACGGCCAACTCCTGTCGCCTCACTTCGGCTCCCGTGCCCGTCTCATGGTCATCACTACCGACGCGCCCGTAACCCACGATGAGCCGATTGACTATGGTATCAACCAATTCTGCGAGAAGTGCCAGGTTTGTGTGAACCGCTGCCCGTCGAATGCCCTTGCCAAAGACAAGGTCTGGTGGCGCGGCGCGAAGAAGAACAAGGTCTCCTACAAGCGGTGCCGTCCCATTATGGGTCGCTACGACGGGTGCGCCATATGCATGAAGACCTGCCCGGTTCAGCGCTACGGAATGCAGCCCGTGATGGAGCACTACGTAGCTACGGGCAAGGTCCTCGGCAAAGGGACACACAACCTCGAGGGCTACACGCTAAAGGACAAGGGATACTTCGGCCCCAAAGAAAAACCGCACTTTGATAAAGGATTCTTCGACATCCCTCGAGGCAAGGAAGAGGATTGGCTCTTCGAGAAATTCAAGGAGCGTATTGCCAAGGAGGGCGCGCCGCCCGATGGCGAGGCCACCGGCTTTGCGAATGAGGTCAAAGAGGCACTCGACAAGAGCCACTCCAAAGTGGGTCAGGTCGAGCCGTGATAAAGGGCGCATTCGACCGGGAAGCCCTAGAAGCCCTCTTCGATGAATTGCAACGCGAGTGGCAGGGCAAACATCAACTGGACAGGCTGATCCGCGATGCCCACCTGGCAATAGCCCTCCACGATGCCGACCGCCCCCTGGGACAAGACATCGACCCATGGGTGGTCGAGCTGATACACAGGCACAGCCGGGCAGAACAGCAGTCAGTTCCGCTGCACATGACCTGCCCACCCTCTTACCGCTCACTCTGAGCCTGTCGAAGTGGCCCATCCGTTCGGTAATTCGACAGGCTCACCACGAGCGTAGCCACTTGTTCTGAGCACCCTCATTTGCCCGTTCGCCCTGAGCTCGCCGGAGGGCAACCCCGCGGTTCGACTCGCCATGAGCGAAACGAACACCCTCTGTAGCTGGAAGAGTCAGGCGTCTGCTACAATTAGCTCCCCTGCATCATGTTCCGGAAACGGGGGAGTGCAGAGGGGCGAAGCCCTTCTGCCGGGAGCCTGAAGGTGTCCCTCAGATACTTTTTATTCCCCCTTCCTGGATAGGAAGGGGGCCAAGGGAATGGTCAAGGGCGTCCAACACCTGTGCTGGACAATGTCAGTAAGACAACAATTTAAGCAACCTAATCCCACGGAGGACCCAGAGTGGCAACCGATACGAAAAACCAGCTAAAACGTAAGAGTCACGTCGTCACAGACGGGCCGGACCGCGCGCCGGCGCGATCAATGCTCAGGGCCGTGGGTCTGAACGACGATGACATGAACAAGCCCTTCGTCGCCATCGGCAACCTCGCCAGCGACGTGACCCCCTGCAACGTCCACCTCGACCGCCTGGCCCGCAAGGTCAAGGAGGGCGTTCGGGCCGCCGACTCCGTGCCCTTCATGTTCGGGACCATCACGATCAGCGACGGCATCTCGATGGGAACAGAGGGCATGAAGGCGTCCCTGGTGAGCCGTGAGGTGATCGCCGACTCCATCGAGACCATAACATTTGGCGAGAGCATGGACGGGCTGATCGTTGTGGCCGCCTGCGACAAGAACATGCCCGGCGCGATGATGGCGATGGCTCGCCTTAACGTGCCGTCGCTCTTCTTCTACGGCGGCGCAATCCTGCCGGGCAACTTCCGCGGCAAGGACGTCAACATCCAGGACATGTTCGAGGCCGTTGGTTCCCACGCCCAGGGTAAGATGACGCTCGACGACCTGATCAACATGGAGCGCGTAGCGTGTCCCGGCGAGGGCGCATGCTCCGGGATGTTCACCGCCAACACGATGTCGTCGGCTATCGAGGCGATGGGGATGTCCATCCCCGGCGCGGCGTCGATACCTGCTGTGGACCCCCGCAACGAGGACATGGCGATCAGGGCAGGGCATATAATCCACGACCTGTTGGAGCGCGACCTGAAGCCCCGCGACATCATGACCCACGACGCCTTCGAGAATGCCATCATGGTGGTGCTGTCGATGGGCGGCTCGACCAACTCGGTGCTTCACCTGCTGGCCATCGCCCACGAGGCCGGTGTCGAGTTGGAGATCGACGACTTCGACCGCCTGAGCCGTGTAACGCCCTACCTCTCGGACCTGCGCCCCGGCGGGCGGTTCGTGATGTCAGACGTGGACCGCGCGGGCGGCGTGCCCGTGATCATGAACGAGCTGCTGAAGGCTGGTCTGCTCCACGGGGACGCGATCACCATCACCGGCAAGACCGTCGCTGAGAACCTTGCCGAATTCGACACCGCCCCGGACAGCGTCGTGCTCTACCCGGCTTCTGCGCCCCGCAGTCCCACGGGCGGTCTGGTAATCCTGAAGGGCAACCTTGCGCCCGAGGGAGCCGTGATAAAGGTCGCCGGTACAAAACACCTTAGCCACAAAGGGCCTGCAAGGGTCTACGACGGGGAGCGAGCCGCGTTCAACGCCGTGAATGCTGGTGAGGTTCAGGACGGCGATGTTCTGGTCATTCGTTACGAGGGCCCGAAGGGCGGCCCAGGCATGCAGGAGATGCTGGCAGTCACGGGGGCCATCATAGGCCGCGGCCAGGGCGACAGCGTAGTGCTCATGACAGACGGGCGGTTCTCGGGCGCGACCCACGGGCCGATGATTGGTCACGTCGCGCCAGAGGCCCAGGTTGGCGGGCCAATCGGGCTGGTCGAGGACGGCGACATCATCACGATGAACGTCGAAAATCGCGAGCTAAGCGTCGACGTCTCCGACGAAGAGTTGGCGCGCCGCCGCGCCACCTGGAGCGCCCCTCCACCCAACTACACTCACGGCGTCATGGCTAAGTATGCCAAGCTGGTGTCGTCAGCATCAAGGGGAGCGGTAACGACGTAGGGCAGCTTACCTCAGTCCTCGGGATACAGGGTGCAATCGGCGCACGGGCAGAATCGTCTTGATGGGCAGGCGCCCATCATCGTACCCGGCCTCGTCGACACGTAGCCCGATCAATCAGTATCGACCGTTTTTCGACTAGCTCCAAGTAGCAGTCCCGTCTGACCGGATTCGCCTCCGAGAGGTTCTCTCGATCACGGTCTCATAGGCGACCAGTAGGGCGAAGACGAGGCTCACGCCCGAGAGTAGTGACAACGCCACAATCTCCCCCGACACCCCGATCATATCCCCTAGCGCCAGAACAGCAACAATCCTTGGCCAGGCCAGCGACCCACCTCACCTGGCTCGTAATCCCAAACCTGGCCGATTCGGTACAAAATAAGCCCTCCGCACAGTGCGACAGCCGGAACCATGGACCGGGCCTCATCGGTGTGTGCCAGCGTTTTTTTGACGCCCAGACTAAAGAAGATTGCCCCCATGATAATCGGCAGATGGGCATACATGTATGCGTGCAACGCTAACCATACTTGCTGAATTCCACTCAGGGCCCGCAGGCGGCGCTCCGCGACAAGTGCGTTCACATCGAAGTGGTCCACCACATTGCCACGATAATCCCTAGACCCAATAGGGATGGAATAAGAACCTTGCTGTCGGTCGTAAGACCAGACGCCCCGATCCCTATTGAGATCATGGCTTCACCGAGAGCAATGATGAAATCAGCCCGTGACGCTCCGAGAAGTGACCGGGTGAGACCCTAACCCCGGACACATCCATCACAAGACACCAGCCATATTCAGACGGAAGAGCCCCCGCCCATCAGGCCTCAAGAGGCACCCATCCGGACACCGCCCCGACCAGAACGATTGTAGGACCGACGATCCCCCCAGTGCCAGATTCAGGATGCTGCGGAACATGCCGGCAATACCTTGAGCGGCAATGCCGAACAGCACCAACTGGAGCACGCGCACAAACGCATATGCTGCTGCGAACAGGACGGCTTTGTCGCCGAAGGCGTCAGGAACGGTGAGCGCACCCGCCAGCATTCCACCCATCACCAGAAGCATCGCTAGCCTGACTGCTCCGTCGTCGAGATCGACCATTGTGCCAAGCCAAGCATAAGATTGCCAAGCCAGCCATAAAGTTGCGATGAGTAGAACGCCCTGCCCCAGGCCGACCCAACTCAGCTCACTCACTAGAAGTTGGGTGACTTGTGTGAACGCGAAGACGAAGACGAGATCAAAGAAAAGCTCGAACCGCTTGACGGAGCGGTCGCCCGAGTCTGGGTCAGATGTCTCCTGATGGTGTTCAGATGGCAGCGTCAATCCCACATGCTCCTTGAGATCACATAATCCCGCAAACGATCGCTCACTCTCCCAGCACCGCGCCGATGATATCGGCGTGGCCTCGCAGGAACTCGGCCGCGTCCGATGCACTCGAGCCCTCTAATTGCAGACGCCTGACTTCCAGCGTGCCGTGGGCCGTGGAGATGCCCAGCTCACCGGTTGGAAGGGGTATTACCTGGCCTGGTGCTGAGTCCGTCGCGCACCCTGTAACCCCCGCCGCCTCTACGATCTTGAGCAGCTTGCCGCGCCACCTCGTGAACACGCCGGGCCACGGCTGGTATGCGCGGAGCTGCTTGGCAATGCGGGCAGCGTCCTGGCCCCAGTCGATATCACCGTCCTCGCGTTTCAGCAGCTTTGTTGTGGTCGCGGCGGCATCATCCTGGGGTACGGCTGCAATGCCGCCCTCCGCCCACGCCGGTAGTGTCTCCACAATCAGCTCCGCGCCTAGTCGGAACAGCCGGGCGGTGAGGTCTGTGCCGTCCTCGTCCACGCCAATGGCGGTCTCTCGTTGGGCCAGGATGGGGCCAGTGTCCATGCCCTCATCGAGCTGAATTATTGTCACGCCGGTATCGGCATCACCGCTGAGTATGGCGGCGGCCACCGGAGAAGGGCCGCGGTACTTTGACAATAGCGAGGGGTGCACGTTCAGACAGCCCAGAGGCGGCAGGTCCAGCGTCGCCGTGGGCAGGAACAGTCCGTAGGCCGCGACGATGATCACATCGGGCGTCAACTCCGCCAACTTTTCTTGAGCCTCAGTACGCTTCAGGGAAGGTGGCTGGAATATCGGCAGCCCTCGCTCCTCCGCGGCCTCCTTGAC
>CAJWER010000105.1 GCA_913030785.1 uncultured Chloroflexota bacterium
TACCGCTAGGTGGCGTGGATCCCGGCGACCGGCCGTCTGGTACAAATTGGCGAAAGATAGGTGGATTCGCCACTCCTTCGGCTCGGCATCCAGAGCATCTTCAAGCTCGGACTCCAACAGCGGAAGCACTCGCTGCATGTCCTCATTACTGATGGTGTGCCAGCAGTTATTTAAGGTGGTTAGCAACCACCTACGCGGGTAGTTCGCAAGCCCGGGGGACGCAGATATCGAGTCTTCAAAAAAATCCAGGGTCTCGTCCCACAGTGGTATGAGTTTCGCCATACCACCACCGGGCCCCACCTGTTGGCCGTTTGCCGCAAGTTCACAGATAATGCCGGCAGTTGGCGCCTGAAACATTAGCGGGCCCGTTGGCGTGTCCAGACCGACTATATTGTCGCCAACATTGAGACGATCAGAAACGTTAGCGACATGCTGAACGACACCCTGAACTGGAGCGTTGTACGCGATGCTTCGAAGGCCAAGGATTACAGTCTTGGATCCCACGTAGGGACCTAGTGTCAAGAAGTATATTGCGACCATAGCCACCAGTGCGGCAACAATAATGCCGGCGTATTTCCATTGATCTGTCTGGAGGAAACGGAATCGTGTAGCCCATCCTGGCACCCCTTCCAGGCCTCCAGGACTGGTCGCGGACGGGTCCAGTGCGGTCGCAGGCGCCGTTTCTATGAACACCACGAATCCGATCAGCAGGTAGAACTGCCCGACTGTACCAGGCGTGTCAAACAGGAATAGATTTTGAACGAAGTAGGCTGTCGCAGCGGCCCCGATGAGCATGGTGAACAGTTGAAGCGCCGGTTCCTGCTCCCTAATACGGCGGATCACGACCCAAGACATGATCAGCCACACCGCCATGTAAGCGCCAAGGCCCAGCGCTCCCTTGGTGACCATCTCCTCAATGATCTTGTTGTGGGCCTGGTCAAAGGACTCAGTTGAGATCGAGGCGACCTCCGCCGGCAACTTATTGTCGTAGGCGATGGTGTAGTTCTCGGGACCCCAACCAAAGAGGGGCCGATCAAGAAATCCGTCAAACCCTATTTGAACGGAATTTATGCGGCCTCTCGTGCTCGGATCGTCCAGGCCGATGTTCCTGAGCCTTCCGATCAGCTGGTTGGAGTCAGCCACAACTTGAAACCAGTCGGCATCGCGCACGGCCACGAAGCCGATCACGACGATGACGAGAGCGCCCACAAACGCCGCTGAGAAGATCCGCACCCGAGGGAGTTTTCCGTAGAAGATGTAGCCCGCCGCAAAGGCCAGCAGCCCCATCGCCAGGCCTATCACCGCCCCACGAGTGCCACTGCGAACAAGCATGAGCCCGTCCAGCGCGATTACCGCCACCCAGAAGACCTGCCACCAGATGATACCGAGTCCCGTAAATCCGCTGGATCTGGCCCTGGTGCGTCTCCGGATGCGCTCCACCCTCCGAGATACCTGAGGCCGGCTCCGCTTGTCGGGCCGGACCATTGAATGGGCCAGGAACGCAAGTGCAATCAGAATGTTTACCAACATATATGCGCCCACAAAAGTGGCGTTTCCAAGCGTGATGTCGATCCTTCCGCTGCCCGACAAATATCCGAGCACGGAGATATCGTTCATCTGGGCAAGGCCCAAGAGACCCATGATGAAGCTGATAGCCAGGTTGAATTGGAGGAGGGCTTTCCAGTCGCGAAACGACCTGAAGACCGAGACCGCCACGACGGTGAATGCGAACCAGTGGGCCAGGTCGATCCATCCCTGCATGCGCTCGTACGTCGACCACAGACTCCGCTGAGGACTCACGCCCAGAAGAGACGATATCAGCACAATCAACACGTAGGCTGCCAGCGCGGGGACAATCCACGATCGCGGCGGCCGGTGGGATGGATACCAGAAGGCTAGCACCAGCCAGAGAACGAAGGCTATCTCAACGAGAGATCGGATGTAGAGGGCCTTGCCGACAATGAAAGGGAAAAAGGTGGAAGGGAGGGGCGATGCCATCACAATGAGCGGCGCCACGAAGACAAGTACCACTGCCGTCCTGACAACCGTGGCTAGTCCATTTTCCATATTAGAGGGGGAGGAATCAGGCATGTTTGCTCGCCAAAGTTCTGTTTGCGCTGACCAAATCACGTACGATTCTATGTGAGTGTGGTGCCGCGGTCAATTTACTGCACCGGGCCGCGTTCCACGGCGTTGGGAGTGACCCCACGCGCTCCAACGCATGTCAGTCGGCCAGCCCCATAGATGCCAGCGTCTGCCTCAATCCATCTTCGAGGGTCGTGTGCGGCACCCATCCCAGTTCTCGCCGGGCCCTGGATACGTCAAGTACGACGTGCTCTACATCGCCGGGCCGGGGGTCGCCGTATTCGGGGAGAAGCGGGTACTCGGTCTCCTTCGCCATTAGTTGAAAAAGTTCGTTTACCGATGTCCCCACGCCGGATCCGATGTTCACCGTCACCGACTCCTGCCCCTCCAAGGCGATCCGATGTGCCCGCGCCACATCGCCAACGTATACATAGTCGCGGGTCTGCTTGCCGTCGCCAAAGATTACCAGGCCTTCCCCCCTGATCATTCGGCCTCCGAAGATCGCCACCACGCCCGCTTCGCCTTCTGGGTCCTGGCGTGGACCATAGACGTTGGCGAGCCTCAGCACCTTTAGAGGGATCGTGGCAGGCAAAATTAATCGGAGGTACTGCTCCAAAGTCCATTTGCTGAGCCCATAAGGGCTGGCGGGTCGAATGGGGTGATCTTCGTCACATGGCAGGTAGTCCGGCACACCGTACAGTGCTCCGCCGGTGTTGATGTACACAAAACGAGGACAGGTCGATTCGGCTGCCGCCCGGGCGACGTTGATACCACCCACAATATTCGTTACGGCGTCCTGCCATGGGTTCGCCGCGGATCCTGGGACCGATATCTGGGCTGCGAGGTGGCTGACGGCGTCGGGGCGGAACGCCAGCATCACGTCACCCAACCCGGGATCGCCAACGTCCATCCTCTCCAAGCGCGCCCCTTTCGGCAGGTTGGACTCCTTGCCTGTGGATAGGTCGTCTACGACCAGTACCTGGTGGCCATCAGCCAACAACGTGTCCACGATATGGGACCCGATGAAGCCTGCGCCGCCCGTCACTAATACCTTCAATATCAACGCCCCTGTTGTTGCCAGTCTGTATTCAAACGACGCTGGAGATCACGATCAGTATAGTCTGCTACAAAGCAGCGTATCAACAAAATGCAAGGCGGGATAACCGGCCAGGTTGAACGAGGTTCTCCGATTATCTATCATGATTGAAGCGATAGAGGTGGTGGGCATGAACGGCGATAAAGGGCTGATTGGGGAGCTGGAAGCGGTAGTCGGTACTGACTACGTAGTGTCGCGATCGCAAGACCTCGTGGTCTACGAGTACGACGGCTCGGTCGACAAGGCAATGCCTGCCGCGGTCGTGCTGCCGTCCTCAACCGACGAGGTCTCCGCAGTGGTGGCTATCGCTGCGCGCCATGGCGTCCCCGTCGTTGCGCGGGGCGCCGGCACGGGCCTGAGCGGCGGCGCGGTAGCCCAGCACGGTGGCATCGTGCTTGCGGTCACTCGCATGAACCATATTATCGAGATTGACACGATCAACTCCCTGGCGGTGGTTGAACCCGGCGTCATCAATCTGGATATCTCCCACGCAGCAGCGGTGCATGGCCTCTACTTCGCGCCGGACCCATCGAGCCAACGGGCCTGCACGATCGGGGGCAACGTGGCGGAGAACTCCGGCGGCCCCCACTGCCTCGCATACGGCGTAACCACGAACCACGTGCTCGGCATGGAGGTAGTCTTCGCGGACGGGTCGGTGCACTCGCTTGGCGACCGCACCAGGGAGACGGTAGGGTATGACCTGCGCGGCACCATCATCGGATCCGAAGGAACCCTGGCTATAGTGACCAAGATCGTCGTGCGGCTCCTAAAAGAGCCCGAAGCGGTCCGGACGCTGCTGGCAGTCTATTCCACAATCGAGGACGCCAGCTCGGCGGTATCGGGCATCATAGCGGCCGGTATCGTGCCAGCCGCTCTCGAGATGATGGATTCGCTGTGCATCGAGGCAGCCGAGGAGTCGGTGCACGCGGGATACCCCAAGGGGGCCGGAGCAGTCTTGCTCGTAGAGGTTGACGGGCTTGCGGAGGCAGTCGAGGAGGAGGCAGCCGAAATCGAAAGCGTCTGCCAGTCCTTCAAACCGATGGAGTTTCGAACAGCGACAGACCCGGCGGAACGGGCAAGGCTGTGGGCTGCCCGCAAGGGAGTACTGGGCGCCCTCGGCAGGCTCGCTCCGAACTACTACCTTGTGGACGGGACTATACCCCGGACCCGGCTATTAGAAGTGCTAAGCGCCATTGAGGAGATTAGCGAGAGCGTCGATCTCCCCATAGCAAATTTGCTGCACGCAGGCGACGGCAATCTGCACCCTGCTGTTCTCTTCGACGAACGCGACCCAGACGAACTGCGCCGAGCGCTGCACGCGGGGGGCGAGATACTAAAGCTCTGCGTGGCATCGGGAGGAGTCCTCTCGGGTGAACATGGCATCGGGCTTGAAAAACAAGAGTACATGCCGTTGATGTTCTCCGACGCGGACATGCATGCCATGGCCGGGCTGGCAGACGCTTTCGAGACTGGCGGCAGGTTCAACCCGGGCAAAATATTCCCTACGGGTCACAAGCACGAGCTCGGCTCTCAGGCTGGTTCGGTGTCACGCCTAGGTGCGGGGGCGTACCTGTAGTGAACAACCAACCAGTACGGTCCACCCCCTACAGATCCCAATGACCACGCAAGGACTCAATCCGCTCGCTGGTGCAAAGGCCCGGGTTGTGTCAGGCGATGAGACCGCCGCATATGAGATCGATGGCATCCGTCCGTCTCTTGTGGCCTACCCTTCAGACACTGAACAGCTGTCCGAGGTTGTCTCACTGGCGGCGGGCGCAGGGCTTTCAATCACGCCTTGGGGCGGCGGCACCCACATCAATCTGGGCAACCCTCCGGAGAGTCTCGACGTTGTGATTGACCTCGCCGGGCTCAATAAGGTGATCGACTACCCTGCGGCGGATCTGACAGCCACCGTTCAGGCCGGTGTCACGTTTTCGCAATTACAAAAGACACTTGCAGACGAAGACCAGTGGCTCGCAATAGACCCTCCACTGCCCGATCTTGCGACGGTCGGCGGAGTCCTGGCAACTGGACTCTCCGGGCCGACGAAATGGCAGTACTGGGGCCCGAGGGATGTGGTGATCGGCATGAAGATCGTACAGCCCGACGGTGTGGTAACCAAAAGCGGCGGACAGGTCGTGAAGAACGTGAGTGGATACGATATGTCGAGGATTCACATCGGCGGCCTCGGAACCCTGGGGATCATCGCCGAGGTATCCCTCAAACTTACACCGCTGCCACGGCATCAGGTGACGCTGTTGGCATCGTACGATTCAGCGGAGGCCTGCATCGGAGCGGCCCTCGATGTCTTCCACAGCGATATCGTACCTCTGGCCATCACCGCCTTCGATGAAGTGGCGGCGCGCAGGATGTCTGGTCTGAAAATAGGACGAAGCCACGCTCTGGCAGTGCGACTGGGCGGCAGACCTAAGACATTGGATCGGCAGCGACGAGAGGTCCTGTCGACGCTAGAAAGTGCTGGGTCGGGCACGATCGAAGCGCTTGAGGGAGATGACGCAGCGAGGCTGTGGCGATTATTGGCGGACTTCGCCTGGGGCGAGGCCACTCGCCCTGTCCTGGGCGTTCGAGCGACCGTGACCCCATCGGCATGTGCAGAACTCGTCCGAAAGTTCGAACAACTGACCACCCCTGACGGCAAGGAACCGGCGGTCGTCTCGCACCCTGGTCACGGCACAGTACTGGCCTGCTGGTACCCGGATACCGAGCTATCCGATTCGGCCATCGCTAATTTGGCATCTGCCGCCAGGAACATAGCGGAGAACGCTGGAGGACGCCTTGTTGTTGAACATGCGCCTGTCGGGACGAAATCCCTGGTAGACGTGTGGGGTGAGCCCGCCGGTCCCATCGACTTGCTGCGGAGATTTAAGGAGCGCTACGACCCGCACAGGTTGCTAAATCCAGGGCGATTCGTGGGGGGCATATGACCGGCACGCCTGGCCTCGATCTTTTCTCAGGCCCTGACGCACCCAGCGAGACGGATCTGTATAAGTGCGTCCACTGCGGCTTCTGCCTGCCAGCCTGCCCAACTTATCTACTCACTGGCTTGGAGGCAGAGTCTCCTCGCGGCCGAATAGCCCTGATGAAGGCCGTGAACGAGGAACGAATCGAGGCAACGCCGGATGTCATAGACCACTGGGACCTGTGCATTCAGTGCAGGGCCTGCGAGGTGGCCTGCCCGTCTGGCGTGCCATATGGCAAACTCATCGAGGCAACGATGGCTCAGGTGGCGCCGAGACGCAAGACGGGTATGCTGCCGAAGTTGGCTGGAAACCTGCTGCTCAAGCAGATTCTGCCTCACCAGCGCAGGCTGGGGCTCGTGACGGGCGGACTGAGGATGTTCCAGCGAACAGGGGCGCAGGCGCTCGTACGCAAGACCAGATTACTCAAGATGATCTCCCCCAACCTCGCGTCTCTGGCAGACTCCGCACCGACCGTGCCCGCCAACACCTTCAAGGCTTCGGGACAGGTCATCCCGGCTCAGGGTCCTAAGCGTGCAAGGGTGGCGTTGTTGTCCGGGTGTGTGATGCCCCTGGTCCACGGGCCCCAAATGGATGCGGTAACTAGGGTGCTGGCCCGCAACGGCTGTGAGGTCGTCGTGACCCGAGAGCAGTCATGCTGCGGTGCGATCAACTCCCACGTAGGCGACCTAGACCTCGCTCGCGATCTGGCACGCCAAAACGTCGACGCGTTCATGGCCGAGGAGTTCGATGCCGTCATCGTGGCATCGGCCGGGTGCGGTGCGCGCATGAAGGAGTACGGCCATCTACTCCGACGCGACCACGAATATGCCGACCGTGCCGGGGCTCTGGCTGCCAAGGTCAAGGACGTCCACGAGTTCCTGGCCGAACTGCCGCTGCTGCCCCCGAAGGGACGACTGGAAGCGCGAGTGACCTATCAAGACTCCTGCCATCTAGCCAACGCTCAGCGGATCACCGACGCGCCCCGTGAATTGCTCCGAACCATCCCCGCTCTGGAGCTGGTCGAAATGGAGGGCGCTACCCAGTGCTGCGGTGCGGGCGGTACCTACACCGTGACGCAGCGGGAGTTCTCCTTGCGACTTCTCGACGCCAGGATGGAAGTGATCACCGCGACCGGCGCACAAATCGTCGCCACGGCGAACCCCGGGTGCATTCTCCAGCTCGACTACGGCGCACGCCTCCAGGGCGCCGGGCTTGTGGTGCGCTACGTCACGGACTTGCTCGACGAGGCCTACAGGGCAGAGTAGGTTCGGCGGCCTAGCGGTATGTGTCCCAACCCACGCTCAGAGCGCTTAGATGGGTGTGCAGAGGGGCGTCGCCCCTTTGCCGGGTGTGTGGAGGCTGACCCTCACATACATTCCTATCTATCTTGTTTTCTTCGGACAGATGAACACTCACTAGGAGAACCACATTGGACATGGGATTGAAGGGCAAAATTGCCATCGTCACCGGCGGTAGCGAAGGCATTGGCAAGGCTGCGGCGACGGGGATGGCGAGGGAGGGGGCCAGCGTGGTGATCTGCGCGCGTCGTCCCGATGTGCTGGAACAGGCCGCCGCTGAGGTAAGCCGCGCCACCGGTGGTCAGGTCACAGCCATAGCCGCTGACGTGCGCAAACCGGACGATCTGAAGAACCTGTTCGACAAGACACTTTCACTTCATGGCCGGCTCGACATCCTCGTCAACAACGCAGGAACCGCCGCCGGAGGAAGTTTTAGCGACGCTACTGACAAGTACTGGCAGAACGACCTCGACATCAAGTTGTTCGGGGCCATCCGGTGCTCGCGTCTGGCCCTTCCCCATCTGAGGGCGTCCGGGGGTGGTCGCATCATCAACATCACGACCGTTGGAGGCAAGGCACCGGAGGGGGGCTCGGTACCGACCTCTGTCAGCCGCGCCGCAGGAATCGCCCTGACCAAAGCCATGTCGAAGGAGTACGCCGCCGACAACATTCTGGTCAACACCGTCTGCATCGGCCTGATCAAGAGCGGTCAACACGACCGCCTGGCGGACGAGACGAATGCTCAAGACCCGGAGGCGACGCGAGAGGCGTTCTACGCCGACTGGGGCAAGAGGGACGTGCCTCTGGGAAGGATCGGCGAGACGCAAGAGGCAGGCGATTTGATAACCTTCCTCGCCTCCGCGCGCGCCGCCTACATCACGGGCGCGTCGGTCAACATCGACGGTGGCATGTCCTCCGTAGTCTAGGCACTGCGTGCGCTGGGTTGGGCGGGGCCGGAGATGCCCGATCCCCGGTCGAGGCTTCGATTCGAGGTCGCACTCTAGGCACTGGGGCGTCTGTGCAATAAAATTGGTTCGAGGTGGAATCCATGAGCGAGCCCCCACAGGCTGGACATCAGACCCTGAAAGAGATCGCCGCATCGCTATGGGATAAAAACGGCCTCGGCGACGTGATTCTCGCCATCGCGGACGGCGCAATTCAGGTGGAACAAAAAATCCGGACCGCAGCGCTAGAGGGGAATCTAGGCACAACCGGAGAAATCAATGTCCAGGGAGAGATCGTCCAGCGACTAGATACCATAGGCAACGACATTTTCGTTGACAGGCTGATCAAAACCGGCAATGTCGTTGCCATCGGCTCTGAAGAGATGACAGACGCGACTATTGCAGATCGCGACGACGCCACCGGATTCATGGTGCAGATGGACCCCGTGGACGGCTCATCTAACATCGATGTTGCCGCCGGTATCGGATCCGTATTCGGCATCTGGCACAACGACGCACCGGGTCCGTTTCAGGAATCCTCACTGCTGCGACCTGGCAACGAGCAGGTGGCTGCGGCCTACGTAATCTACGGGACCAGTACCATTCTCGTTGCCGCCACGCTGGGAAGCGTGCAGGGTTTTACGCTGGACAATGCGAGTGGTGAGTTTCTATTGACGCACCCGGATATTCGCTATCCCGAAAAGTGCGAGTACTACAGTGCCAACGTCGGAAATTTCGGAGACTGGGGAGAGCCTGTTCAGCGTGCGGTGACTGCCCTCCAAGGCCAGTACACCTTGCGATATATCGGGTCACTGGTCTGCGATTTCCATCGCAACATGCTGAAGGGCGGCATATACTTATATCCGGGCGACGCCACGCACGTTCACGGCAAGTTCCGGCTGATGTACGAGGCGAACCCGCTCGC
>CAJWER010000106.1 GCA_913030785.1 uncultured Chloroflexota bacterium
GGCGGACGCCACGACGACCGTGCCGGCCGCCACGTCCGATGCCGTCTCGTAGCGGGCGCCGAAGAGGTAAACCATCGCGCCGCTCGGCATGCCCGCCATGACGACCACGACCGGAGCCCACGGGGCGCCCAAACCCAGGATCGGAACCGCGATCACCCAGGCGAGGATCGGGTGTAGGATCAGCTTGAACACCGCCAAGGCGGACGCCGGTCCAATCTGGCCCGTGAGCCGATAACCGGCCAAGGAGGCGCCGAGGGCAATCAACGCGCAGGGACTCGCGATCGTCGCCATCAGCCCAGCGAGCACATCGACGGGACCCGGTAGCACCACCCCTGTCACGTTCGCCGCGACTCCCAGCAGGATGCCCAGGATGATCGGGTTGGCCAGGATCTCCACGAGCAGCCTGGACACACGGAAGGAGGTATCCTCACCACCGCGGCGCTTGCCGGCCTCCATCAGCGCGACCGTGACCGGAAGGAGGGTGGCCGAGTGAAACGTTATGATCAGAAATATGGGGAGCGTCGCTTCGGGCCCGAATGCGCTGACAAGGAGCGGGATCCCCAGCAGCACCGTATTCGAGAAGCCTGCACCCAGGCCGTAGATCGCCTGCTCTTTGAGAGGTCGACGGAATACGAACCGGGCCGAAGCCATACCGGCAGCATAGGTTGCGAAAGCGCTGCCGAAGTATGCGAGCAGGAAGCTCCACTCGATCTGCTCCGGGAACAACTCCGTGTCAACCGTTCCAGGCTGCTTCGGCATCTCCTGGACACCAACGTTGGTAGTGGCCATGCACAGCGCAACACACGCCGCCGCGCTGATTGGGCCTAGCGGGTTGTGGGGCGCAATGTCGATGTAATGCGTCTCGCACCAGTGAGCGATTTTCAGTGCCTCAGTGATGCCACCGACGTTGCACAAATCGATCCGCGCGTAGCTAATCAGCTCCTCTTCGACCACCTCTCGAAAGGCCCATTTGCTAGACCACTGCTCTCCGGCCGCAATCGGCAGCCGGACCTGACGGGCCAGGGTTCGGTAACTACCCGCGTTTTCGGCCCGCAGCGGATCCTCGATAAAGAATGGCTTGTATGGCTCCAGGTCCCTGCACATAGACGCGACGTGGGCCGTATCCAACCGCGTGTGGACGTCGAAACAGATCTGTATGTCAGGACCGACGGCCTCACGAACCAGAGCCATCTGCTCTTCGGCGATTCGCATCGATTCCACCGGCTCCAGTAGCGCGTGGCCCTGCGCTTCAAATACGCCGCTAGTCTCTGGCTGGCCCCAGCGAACAAATTTCCACCCCTCGTCGACCCTCTCCAAGCAGTTCTCCACCAGCTCCGAGGTCGTGGAGCCCTGGCAGTGGGGGTAACAAACGACCTTGTCACGCACGGGCCCCCCCAGTAGCTTGTACACAGGCACACCCAACGCCTTGCCCTTGATATCCCACAACGCGATGTCGATAGCGCTGATGGCGCAGGAGTAGACGCCGTCCGCGGGGAAAAAGGAACCTCGGAACATGTGCTGCCACAACCGCTCAGTGCTTAAAGGATCCTCCCCGACGAGGATCTCCGAAAGCCTCTCAACCGCCTTCTCGATAGAGTCGCCCCAGAACCTGATCCCCGCCTCGCCCAGGCCATGGACCCCAGCATCCGTCTCGACCCGCACAACCAGGTAGCCGGGAGAACCCTCACCCTGGATCTGATACGTCTTCAATCGAGTGATTTTCATAGCAAGCTCCCCCTTCAAATACCGGCCGTCTCCCGAACGACCCCACGATAGGCGACCCCTCGACTCAGGTCAAGGCGTTGCGCGTGCTAGGTCGGGCGGGGGTGGGGGTATGCCAATGAGGGCTAGCTGTCTCGATTTCTGTGCACCGCATATATGGGGATGAGCGGTAATCCTGACTACGCATGTTTGAGTCCAACGGGTGCACAGAGGGGCCAAGGTGCTGCACACCCATATGTGGGGATGAGCGATGCGGGCGTGAGCGGCAATATTGATCAAGCGTGTTTCGTTGGCCGGGTGTGCAGACGGGCGGAGCCCATCTACCGGGAGCCTGAGAGCTTGTCCTGAGCAACGTCGAAGTGGCGTCCCTCAGAAATTTACTTTGATAATAATTTTCCTTCCGGGAAATCCGAAACGAAAATGAGGGATGTCCAAGAAATGCACCCTTGGTAGCTACAGGCCCATTCAGCAACCCAGTAGGTCCCGCACCAGCTAGTGCCACTCCCCGAGCCCCCATCTTTCGACGCCCCAAATCATGTCCTACTCCAGTCCATGTCATGCTGAGGAGGCCTCCCCCTACGAAGTATCTGGGGCGGGAGCCCTCCCACCCCAACGCCATCAAGACACGCCCACACACCACAGGCTCAGGAAGAACAGCCAACCTGAGCCCATATTCGTGGTAACCCTGTCAAAACACCGCCCCACATCGCGACCTCTCTCGCACAGAACATCGATTGACCTATCGTGAACATACGTACTGTTATATCCATACGGGACAAACCACGTGGACTGTCTCCCGTGCTATTTCCCCACCCGACAGCCCGCCGAACCGGAAAATGAGACAGGATGAGACAGAATGCGACACAAATCCCGCCCCGTTTATGCTGAGGCGGGAAGCGCAATGAATGACAAGACCGTTCTGTTAAACTGATTCCATGGAACTTGAGAACTTCGAAAGACTCGTACACAAGGCCCTGACAAAAATACCGCAAGACCTGCGCTCCTACCTCGACAACGTCGACATCGTGGTCGAGGACTGGCCGGATCGTAACCAGCTCGCAGGCCACATCATCGAAGAAGACGAGCTCCTGCTCGGGCTCTACGAGGGCGTCCCCCTCACCGAGCGGGGCGAATACAGCATGGTTCTACCCGACAAGATAACCCTGTTCCAAAAAACCATCGAAACCATCTGTGCCGACAACGACGAAATAATCGAGCAAGTTCGCGAAACCGTTGTCCACGAAGTAGCCCACCACTTCGGCATAGACGACGACCGCCTCGAAGAGCTAGGGGTCTAGATCCGGGACCAGATGCTTGGGTCCCAGGGCGATCATCGAGCGGCAACCTCACCTGATCCTCGCTCGCCCTCCGACCGCTATCCAACGAAATATGAAGGCGAACAACGCAACAGCCAGAACAATCAGTCCCCAGCTAGTGACCCCAGAAATAGGTACGGGAGTGGCCGTCGATGTTGGCGTGGCGGTGGGAGGCGGCTGGGGCGCGTTAGAGACGGCCTTGATCGCGTCGAAAGAGCTACGTTCTCCTTAGGCGGCGACTTGGGCCAGATTTGTCGCCGATCTACGCCTCACCGGGGCCGAAGAGGTCGGCGGCGTCTTGCTCCATCTGGGCCTTTAGCTCCACGGCGTCTTTCCAGCCCAACTCGCGGTAGGACTCGGGTGTGCCGTAGGTGCGGGTTTCGATCACGACGGGCATGGGTACTGCGTGGCCGAACACCAGCGCCTGTTGCTTCGATTCTAGACGAGACAGCACGGATCTGAGCTTGCGACCGCCTGGCGCCCCGGCCAGCACGGAGGTGACGTCCTTCTCGCTGTCCAACAGACAGGTGATCCTAGTACCGAGCTGAGACATTACCTCTTCATCGATGTCGCCCGGGCGCTGATCGACCAGCATGAGCGTGACGTTGTACTTGCGCATCTCCCGGGCGATGGTTCCGAAGATCGTGTGGGAGGCGATGTCGCTCGTCAGATACTTGTGGGCTTCTTCAATAGTGATGACCAGGGGCCGGGGTTCGCTACTCGGGTCACCCGAGGCGCGCTCCTTGCGCTCCATGTAGCGGGCGTAGATACGGCGGGTGAGAAGGTTGGCGACAAGAATGTATGCGGCCAGGTTGCTACCGTAGCGTCCAAACTCCAGTACGACGTGCATACCTCGATCCAGGTACTCCAGTATCCGGTCAACGGAGGAGTGACCCTTCTCGTCCATGAAATCGAACCGCTTCAGGCGTGAGAGACGGTTGTGTAGGCGGGCCAACGCGTTGCCGTTTACGCTGATCGCGTCGGCAAGGTCGAACAGTGATTCTCGGCCCTCCAGATTCAGGAACTCACCGAGCCACTTTCGGCGGCCGTAGTGACGTTCCAGGGAGTAGGCCGCGTCGGCAGCCACGCTGGACAAATCCAGGATGCCACTGAGGATCTCGATGTCCTCCGGCTCGACCTCGTCGAAGCCGATGCGCACTACGTAGTCGGGGGTAAGGCCGCGCCTTTTGGAACTCTCCTCGTCCATAGAAAAGACGGCAACCTTCGAGGAGAAGAGCTGTTTAAGTCCTTTGACCTTTCGATTTCCCTCAGAAGAGCCTTCCCAACCGTACTCGCCGTGCATATCGAAAACCAGATTGACGGCGCTGTTGCTCTGGAGAATGCCGATCAGGAGCAGCCGCGTCAGGAACGTCTTGCCTGTCCCGGACTTGCCGAAGACGCCGTTGCTGCGCTCCACAAGCGACTGGATGTTCAGGCACAGCTTGGACTCCATGTCCAAGGGGCTGCCGATCCAGAAGTTGCGTTCGTCCTCTGCGCCGAATACCAGGGCTATGTCCTCCTCCGATGCGGGGGACACCGTGGCGAAGTGGGACGGGACGGTCTTCGAAGGCATCGGGCCTTCGATGTCCTGGATGAGCATGGGCTCGACCTTGATGACGCCGTAGGCAGCTGTGCCCGATACCACGCTGGCTATGTAGGGGTCGGAGACGTCGGGCGGCATGGAGGCGAGGGCCTGATCGGTGGCGCGCAGGGAGACATCGGTGACTACGCCGAAGAAGCGCGCCCGGTCGCCCTGCAGTGTCACGAAGGTGCCGACCTTCACGTCCTCGATCGAGGCCCCTCCGTCGAGCCGTACCTCTACGCCTTCGGTAAGCGACCCGGCGACGACCATGCCAAGCCGCTCGGGGGTTCCGAAGATATCTGGTTCAGTCATGGGCGAGCCTCCGCAGAATGCCGTTGAGGCGATGGATGTCGCCACCAAGCAGCGAGGCCAGTTCCCTGCCAGCGCCCACCAGGAACGCCCGGGAATCGGCATGCGACCGGCTGACGCCCCTCAGGAAGGCGGCGGCCACGTCGTCGGGTGAGCCGACCTGCGTCGACAGCAGTAGCGGCAGGAAGTGCAGGGAGCCGCTGAATTCACGGGTCTCTCCCTCGTCGCACGGGTAGACCATGTCGTGAATCTTGGGAGGCAGCGGCGCCAAGTAGCGATTCAGGCGGCCATCTGCCATGTGGCCGACGACAACAGAACGAAATTCGGTGGACAGAAGCCGTCCGAGCTGCGGGTTACGACTATAGATCGCCTCAACATCCGATTCTCCGGTACCCATGGCAACGGGCCGCCGGCCGGGGTCCAGGCTGCGGGTCGCCACCTCGGCCACGACGCCGTACACCGTGTCCTCGCCGCCGGTCTTGATGAGCGCACCCAAGGGCGGCGATTCGTACAGCTCGTGGCATTGGGCCACGAGCTCGGTAGTGGAAGCTTCCACCACCTCGCCTACGGTGGCATCAGCGGTCATATTCACCTCGGTCAAAGCCTGATCCATGCGGTCTCACAGGTTTCCACCCCACCCCAAGAAAAAACATGATATTTCTGAGGGACACCCTCAGGCTCCCGGCAGATGGGCTCGCTCCTCTGCACACCCCATCAAAGCGGGTTTTGGGTTTGGACCAAAACTCCTCACCCCAGATCGGTTTCGCACAAAAAATATCTACCAGCAGATTTCGACCTCACAGCCAGCGCATGCGTTTGGACAACACCTTTTCGGATGTATAGACAGGCATGCCGCTGTCTTGCAGCGCCCCCTCCACGAGGCCGACGAAGTGGCGGCGGTCTGCGCCCGACACAACTGCCTGCTCGTGGGACTCCATCAGTGCTACTGGGTAGCCATGCCCTCGGTTGCACTGATCTACGAGCAGAGAGTGGACCAGATCCACGACCTTTTCGCGTTCTGCAACCCACGACGGGACCTCGACCCTGGCAATCTCCTCACCGGCATTGAGGTAGAAGAAACTCAGCCCGGTGCCTCGGTAGTACTTGTCTACATCCGGCGATGTCGTGGTGAACATCGCCGAACGCTGTCCGGTCTCCAGATGGGCTCCAAACAGCTCGCGGTCCATTATGCCACCTACGCAGTGCCCGCAGGGAGCCCACTCCAAATCTGTTGACGAACATGGGTACACTCCGTCCCGAACGGTTGCCTCGCAGGTCAGCAGGCGCAGCCCGTTGATTACCTCCGAGTGTCGTGGCAGACTGATGTAGCTTGCCACAGCCAGCGGTCGCTTCTCGGCAATTTCACGCATCTCGTCCAGGGCATATGCAAATCCGTTCTCGACCAGCTCCTCCAGTACGAAGGCCTGGTTCGCCGAACCAGCCAGTCCCAGCATCATCAGGGAGCCGTCTAGCAGGGCCAGGGTGGGCACGCCGTCGGGAAGGGCCTTGACCAGCTCCACCAGCTTCTTTATCTCCTCCACGGCGCGTTTCGCGCCAAGCAGTGCGCCTTCGACCGATTGCTGTCTGTAGGACAGCGGGTCGCGGATGGAGAGATCAGTATCTGAGGCGTAGAGCCTGGGCTCGGAATCTAGGTCAGCAGCCGGGTTATTCCCGTACGTGAGCACGGCGTAGCCGGTGTTGATCAGGAAACAGCGGGCCGGAAGGTGCCGGTCGACATCGATATGAGAGCCGTCGACCGCCGCTACGGTGAAATCGTCGGGCGATTCGGGGAGGTCGTAGTGGGTGGCCGGGTCTTCGGCCATCGCTGGCGTGTTCCAGGCGGCGTCCCTGTCGGCCATGTCTCGACGAGCTGCGTACTCAACGATATCGCATCGCTCCAGCGCTCGCAGGGCATTACGGAGCCGTTCTTCGCGATGCCCGACGCGTGACATCAGGTCGGCGCTCATCCCATCTATCTGTATTGCTGTACTGGTCAGGTCTAGCGACATCTTCGTGGACCTCCGGCCCCATGATGAAATGGGAGCCATGGGTAGTGTCTCACGAGAACAAAGAAAAGGGGACTGGGTGGTCGCGATTCGCGTGTCAGAGAGAGGGAAAAGAATAGATTGATCAATTTCCTGGGGGACACCCCTTCGACGCTGCTCAGGACAGGCTATCAGGCTACCGACCCGTCGGCGGGCTCAGTAGTGGCAAGAGCCGGGCCTCAAAACGCGACCAAGTTGGGTCAGGCCTAATTGAGCATGACCCTCCCAGCCCAACGAAGCGCGCACGCACGTTACATGATAACCATCTGGTCGCCCTCTATTTCGAGGGATCGTGCTTGGAACCTGAGCACGACCTTCGAGGTACGGCGCAGCTCCACGTATACCTGGTCCATGCGACGGTCTAGATCTGATTCAAAGGGCTCCTGGGGTGACCGGCGTGCCGCGCCGCCCCAGAGTCCCGGCTGCGGCAGGCCCGCTATGAATTTGCCAAGGTGATCTAGGAAGGAGTCGAAGGTCGAGAAGGAGAGTGAATCCATGGCCGTCCCGTCAATCGGGTGGACAAAGGAAAAACTCAGCACCAGCGCCTTGTCTCTGGAAACCTCGGGCATCACGAGAACCGGCTGGGGACGGCTCGAAAACTGCGCCCGAGTTTGGACATTGGTGAGAGCTACCTCGCGCAGGGCTGCCTGTAGGACGCGAAGCAGCGATGACAGGTACGAGACGGGCACGCCTGCCTGGTGCAATTCGACAGCAAGATAGTGGCCTTCCGCCTCGCTGGCCGTTTCGCTACTCATCTACGGGCAACCCCCTTATCGCAGAACGCGCGCGTCTCCGACACGCCGGGTGACGCGCTGCTGATCCAGGTAATCGAGCAGCGCGAGGGCATACTTGCGGCTGGCTCCGAACATATCGCGGACATCGGCAACCGTGATCTCACCATGCTCCTCGATGCACGTCTTCACGCCATCGAGCATCTCTCCATACGCGCCAGCCTCGAACACCACACTATCACTAACCCTTACTATCATTCCCTCGTCGTCGAGCAAACCCAGCAACTCGGTGTCCGGGGGAAAGTCGGTGGGCGGTGAGTAGGGGTTCGTTTTGAGAGTATCGACATATTGGTCGGTGACGAGGCGCTGCTCGTCCGATAGTGTGCGAACATGTCCGGCCCGTCGAACAGCCGTGCCGTCCTCGACCAGCAGTCCGCCCGCATGCAACCGGGCAAGGACGTGTCCAAAGACCTGCTGTTTCATGCCGAGGCGGCTTCTGAGCTCCTCTCTGGGGGCGCCGGTCCTCAGCGGATACTGGCGGTGGTAGCCGTCCAGGAAATCGCCTGCCTTGATGGTCAACCCCCACCATCCCGCAGCCGTGTACAACATCGTTCCGGGGCCTATAGGACCGTCCCCAAGGATTACTGTGAGCCCCTCGGCAACCAGACCTTCCAACTCGGCCCGCACAACGTCGTCGCTCAGGTTGGCGCGTTTTACGAGGTCGTCGAACACCGACGGTTCCGACGCCTCGATGCTCTTGACGATGATATCGCGGTCGGTCCCCTGACCCATCACTTCCAGTCTGTCTAGGATTGGGCGATGGTTTCGGCGGTGTCTTCGGGCGTGTGGCTCGACTACATGCCCTCCGCCAAGGGTTGAATTGTTGGACCGGATTACAAAGAAATCGCCCTTCACGATAGCCCCGGGGCGGTCCAGTTTGAGCTGGGCCCAGGTGGAGTCCCCGGGATAGACCAGGTCCTTTTCCAGGAGCCTGACCCTGGCAACAGTCTCACTGCTGCCGACGTGAACGGTGGCGAACATATTGTGACGAACGGGTCTTGGGGCGTCGGCGAGGACCTTGAGCCGGACGTCTATGGCGGTGGAGGACTCGAGCCAGCCCGACGTTGTGAGCACTTCACCCCGGGCGACGTCCTCGTGGCTTATGCCAACCAGATTGGCCGCGACGCGTGTCCCGGCGAGCACGTGGTAGAGCGTCACCGCGGCCACTCCCGGGTCGTCGTGCACGGCCCGAAACGGCGCATCGGAGGTCAGGACCTGGTTGAGTCGTTGGACCAGGATCATGATGTCGGCGATGGCGACATGCATCCGCATGCTCTCGAGCGAGCTGCGAACTGGACTGCATTGCGGCGCGTTGGCCTTGGCCTTGAGCGATTCATCGCCTTTGACCAGGTACTCTCCCAAGGCGATCGCAGACTCCAGGACGTCGCTGCGCTCATACTTGGTCGAAGCGCCGGGAACGCGACCGTCGAAGTGCCGCTCGACCAGGGCCAGTGTTCGCTGAACGAGATTGCCCAGATCATTGGCCAGGTCGGTGTTGTTGCGGTTGATGACGGCTTGTTCGCTGAAGTTGGCGTCCTGTCCGACGGCCATCT
>CAJWER010000107.1 GCA_913030785.1 uncultured Chloroflexota bacterium
ACAGGCTGTCCAAGCATCTCCGAGAGGTATGAGGTCAGCACTGCAGCTGCCGTGTCGTAGGGATCTTCATCCCGCTGTCGTGCGTTGTCCAGGGACATCATGGCTGTCGTGTGGGCTGCAACGCCTGCCGCCACCCGACTGCGCCGCGCGTTGCCCAATACCTTCCACCCGGTACCGGCCAGGATCACGATCAGTGGAAGGGCCCAGGCGGCCCAGTAGGTTGGACGCTCGACTATCGGCCCGTCCGCCTGCTCCAGGATCGATGGAGCCGGCATGATGTGACGGATGTCGGTGCCGACTCGCTCGACCTCGTCTCTCCCTGTTTGTAGTGGAGGAGGAGCATCGACGCTTCCCGGGGTTACCGATACCGAAATAGGATCGGTGGAGACAGTTTCATAGAGTTCCGTCTTCGGATCGAAGTAGCTATAGGAGATCGAGGGAATCACGAACTTGCCTTCGGCAGTGGGGACGAAGATTCGCTCGATCGAGCGGCTTCCAACGATTCTGCCGTCCACGGGCTGCGTGTCGTCGGCAGGGGGGCCGACGAATGAACGCCATCCCGCCACGTCGGGCAGAAGCGGGTCTGGCAACGTCTCGATATTTCCAGCGCCAGACACGATGACCGTCAGGGTTACGGGCTCGTTCACGGCGGCCGATGCCACATCCACCTTCGCGTCGATGTCAAGTTGACCAACTGCTCCTTCGAAGCCCGCCGGAGCCCCCGAGGGTAGCGGGCGGACGTCCACCCTGACCGTGTTAGTCAGGAGTTGGCGACTCGACCTGAAACCAGCGCTGGGAAATCCATATCGAGTAGGCTCAATTGTCAGCGTGCCCGTGACCGTGGGAAAGAGGGCGGTACGCAGTTCGATGACGCCGTACTGTCGCTCATTGAGAAACAGTTCGTAGCGTCGCGAGTCGGTCTCACCCTCGTGCCAGAATCCAATAAATGGCGGGGAATCGTAGCGTGGCGGGTTCACAAAAACCAGGGCGCTGTGGAACCGGAATATGTAGTCGATTTGTTCCCCGATGTACGGGTTTGGGTTGTCAACCTCGGCTTCCACAAAAAATGTCTCGGCGACAGATAGGTTGCCCGGAGCAGGCTCCGGGTCTGAGCGCGGAGTAAACGCGCCCGCGTGAACCTCAACGGTAATAGGCTCCGTCTCGTGAACCTCACCTGCGATGGTGATCGATATCGGGGCGATGGTCAGGGTGCCAGGGCTCAGTGGCTTTAGCCGATAGTGACTTACCGACAGCACGCTAGTCTTTCCAGAGAAGATGCTGAGCTGGCTAGCAGTGCTCCGACTCAACACGGCGACGTCGACCCCGTCCATCTGAGGCAGGGCAGGGTTCGCCACGACTGGAGAGCCCTTGATGGTCACCGTAAGGGTGAGCACATCGTTCACCGCAACCTCGTTGCGATCCACCTCGGCCTTGATCGGCGGCTCCTGGGCAAGGCCGATCACAGGCAGCAATGCCAGGGAGGCCGCAAGCGGCCCGATCAGCGCTAATTTCCATTTGGACGGCATATTCACAGCGAAGCCTACCAGTCCCTCTCTGGAGGGGTGCCTGCGAAGAACCCCATCCGTTGAATCGCACTTTGCAGGGTCTCAGTGCCCTGGCCGATGGAGTCTAGCAGCCGTTCGGCCTGAGCCTCGCTGATCTCTGTCGGCTGAGGCTCTCCGGGATCGGGCTCTTCTTCACCCTCCTCGCCGGGTTCGGTATCTTCGCCCTCCCCGGGGCCCGGCTCGTCTTGCGGCTCGCCCTCTCCGTCCTCCTGGTCAGGTTCATCCCCAGTATCGCCGTCGCCGTCCTCCTGGTCGTCCTGAGGCTCTTCGCCAGGGCCCTCTTGCTGCTCCTCTTCCGGCTCCTGCCCTGGCTCCTGCTCCATCTGTCTCAAGGCCAGTTCCAGGTTGTACTTGGCATCCTGGTCGTCCGGGTCCATGCGAAGCACCTCTTTGTAGGATTCCACGGCCTGACCCAGCTCGTCGGTTTCGAAGAACGAGTTTCCCTGATTGAACAGCGTTTTACGGGCCAGGTCTTCGTCCGCAGTGAGCAGCGCCTGCTGCAAGTCTTCCTGTGCCAGGTCGTGTTCGTCGTTGCGGTAGCGAACATTGGCCGAGTTGTAGAATGGCTCCGGGCGATCCGGGGCCAGCTCCTGGACCTCCTCATAGCCCTGCAGCGCCGCATCGAAGTCTCCGGTCTCGAAGGCTTCGTTCCCCTGGTTGTTGGCCACGGCCTCCCCGCGACCGCACGCGACGAGAACCAGCGTCAGAAGCGATAGCGCTACATATCCGAGGGACGTGCGGGCGTAGGTCACGTGGACATCCCATGTCGGGCGTGATCTCGCCACCTCATCCACGAAGCGACGCGGTCCGGAACGAGTTCGGACAACACCAGGGCAGCCAGCGCGGCCAACAAAAATCCCTGGAACCGCTCGATGCGTCGGGTCTCCACCTCGTGGGCGATGGCGTCCTGTTCAAGGGAGTCAAAATCATCTAGAAGGGCGTCTATGGAGCTGCCGTCGGCTGAGGAGCGATAGTAGGCGCCGCCACCCTCGCGAGCGATCGCCTGCAGCGTCTCCTCATCCAGCTTCGAAAGGACAACGTTGCCTCGCTGGTCGCGTACGAATCCCGCATCCCGGCCGAATTCGTCATAGTTCGGTATCGGTTCGCCCTCGCCTGCGCCGAGTCCCAGGGTAAACACGACCACGCCGAGCTCAAACGCATCTGCGGCAGCCTGGACCGGGTCGCCTTCATGGCTCTCGCCGTCCGTGACGATCAGAATGACTTTCTGACCTGCGCTCTGCTCATCGAATCCTTTGATCGCCACGTCGATCGCCTCTCCCACCACTGTGCCTGGGCGCGATATCATGCCCGCATTGGCGCCATCCAAGAACGTGCGGGCAGTCGCGTAGTCGAATGTGAGCGGAAATTGGAGGAACGCGGCGCCGGAGAAGAGCACCAGCCCGACCTCGTCCCCGCCGAGCCTGTTCATAAGGCTCGTGATCTCCAACTTGGCCCGCTCAAGTCGGTTTGGTTTGAGATCCTCGGCGAGCATGCTCTTGGATACGTCTAGCGCTACCATGAGCTGCACCCCTTGCCGCTCGACTATCTCCACGTCGCTACCCCACTGAGGCCTCGCGACGGCGATGATGGTCAGGGTCAGAGCCAAGAGCCAGAACCAGCCCTTCAGTCCGCGCGCCTTCTTGTCGACGGAGGCGCTCAACATCATTACTAGCCCTGCGTCACCGAGCCGCGCAAGCGCGGATCGCCGCCGCCAGGACGCCCACAGCATGAGCAAGGCCGCGGCTGGGACCGCCGCGAGGGCATATAGGAACTCTGGTTGGCCGAATGTCACGCTAGATCTCCGACTGCGATAGGGCTCATGGGAGCCTCCGTAGAAGCGTGTTCCTCAACGTTAGCTCACCCAATAGCATGAGCAGAGCAGGCAAGAGCAGCCAGACTGCCTTTTCCTCGTATCGCGTGAAAACCTGCACGTCGAGTTCAGACTTCTCCAGCCTATTGATCTCCTCGTAAATCTGCTCCAGCCCTGCCGCATTCTCGGCACGGAAGTACTTGCCGCCGGTCGTGGCGGCGATCTCTGTGAGGACCTTCTCGTCCAGGTCGCTGCGGTAGCGTACGATCCTGGTCCCGAAGGGCGTACGCTGCGGGATCTGTACTATTCCGGGCCGTCCGGCGCCTATCGCATACACCTTGATGCCAAGGGCCTCGATGGCCAGCGCCGCCGTTATGGGGTCGATGTTTCCTGCGTTGTTGGCACCGTCCGTCAGCAGGATGATCACCTTGCTTTCGGCGGTTGACTCTCGGAGCATGTTGGCCGCACTGGCGAGTCCCAGGCCTATCGCGGTGCCGTCGTCGAGACCGAGGTCCGTGACAAGCTCCACCTCGGCCAGAAGCACCTGAAGCACATCGTGGTCAATCGTTGGTGGTCCCTGGATGAACGACTGACTGGCGAACACAACCAGCCCTATCCGGTCATAGGGACGCGCCTCCACGAAATCACCAATGACGGACTTGGCGGCGCCGAGCCTGTTCTGGGGTGCAAAATCGAGCGACGCCATGCTCCCGGAAATATCCAGCGCCAGGGCGATATCGACCCCCTCGCCATTGATGATCTGGGTCGCCTCGCTGGTCTGAGGCCGTGCGACAGCCACGATAATCAGCGCCAGCGCGAGGAGCCTTAGGCCCGTCAAAGCTGGCTGGGTGGCCACACGCCACGTGCGTTTTGGGGGCGTTGCGAGTGGATTGTGGGCGTATCGGAGCGCGGCCGCTGACCTTCGGCCGGCCCACATCCTGGCCACCGCTATGAGCGGCACAAGTGGGAGGAGAGCCAGAAGCCATGGTGTGGCAAATTCCACGCTCATGCCGTCGGCGCCTCCCCTGACACTGTATCGGGGGCGGATACGATCACCCGGGCTGGCCTGATCATTTCCACCAGTCGGCGTGTATCCTCGGTTGCCTCGACGGCTTCCGGTACATCAGGCAGTAGCTCTGTGAATTTGACCAGGTCGCAGTCAGCGAGGAAGGCGATCACCTCTCGGGTGCTTGGAACGTCGATCGGCGCGAGCCGAAGCGCTGCTCTGAGCTCGGTCGTTGTGCGGTCCATCGCCGGTATCCGGTACTCCGCCTCAATGTATGTACGCAGTACATCGGTTACCAGTGTGTAATGCTCTTTGAATCGCGACTGCGCTGGCAGGTCGAGTTTGACTATGCGGGCCAGCTCATCCACGGCAATCTCATAGGCACTGCGAAGATCGACGACGGGTGCCGCTGCTATCTGCTCCCGACGCCGTCGCAAGAAGAGGACGATGGCGAGTGCAAGTAGTGCGATGGCTGCTACCGCCCCAAGTACCCATGGCCATACGGGCGGAACGTCCAGATCCGCCTGGGGCCGGATATCTCGCAGTTCCTCGTCCCCCTCAGCCAATACTGAGGCCACGTTCAGCGAGACGGGAGGCGCCGTTTTTACCGAAAACCCACCCGCAGGCTCGCGTACGCTTATCTCGAGTCCAGATGTCAGGAACTCACCCGGCGCGAACGCCGTTACTTCAATCACCTGGCTAATCGTTTCAGTCCCGTCTTTGTTGTCCACAACACTGGTATTTGACTGATCGAGAACCTCCAGCGCGCCCCATTCGCGGGGTAGCCTGGGCAGCACGACCTGGAACCCTGACGGGTAGGTCACATCGAGGGTCATGGTCACTCGGTCTCCCACGGTCAGCTCGGATCTGTCGGCGACCAGGTCGACCTGAACGGGGACGTCTTCCTGGGCGTGGACCGGCACAGGCCCGAGGGCCAGAAGGCCTGTGACCGCAACGACCGCTATGATGAGTGTTCTCAGTACCATTGTTCGCCGCTCACAAAACCTTCGTCATCCTGAGGCCACGCACCTCAATTGCTAGCGCGCGGCACCCTCGGCCTAGGAGGGCGTATCACAGACCCTCCCCTACGCCAGCACCTGCACCAGAACGAGGGTCTACCGTAGTGGCAGGTCTGTGACCTGCCCTCCTAGGCCACTGGTAGGCGGTACGATGTCTTGGTTCGCACTCAAACCATAACGCCAATTTCTTCAAGATCGCATGGCGCCTGCCCAGCCCCCTAAGCACGCGCAGCGCCACTAGCGTGCGAGTCGTTTTGCTCGTAGTCGGAAGAACGCAGTTAGCTTGGCTGCGTAATCCGTTCCTGTCGCTACTTTGATGCTGTCGACGCCCAGGGATGCAAAAACCCGCCCTTTCTTGTTGTCGTGGTCGACCACCTGTCGGGCGAAAGCCTCGCGCCAGGCCGTGCTGCCGGTGTCGACTACGGTCATCTCACCAGTCTCCGCATCCTCCAGGGTGAGCACGCCTACGTCGGCGATCTCCCGTTCAAGTGGGTCGTGCAGATCCAGGGCCACTACATCGTGACGCCGATTCGTGATAGCCAGAGGTCTACGGTAGCCTTCCGGATCCGCCAGGAAATCTGAGACCAGGAATATGATTCCCCGTCGCTTCAGGACCAGGTTGATGGTCTCGAGGGCCATGGAAATGTCCGTCCCCTTGCCGCGGGGCTCGAACACCAGCATGTCTCGAATCAATCTGAGTACGTGCTTGCGGCCCTTGCGTGGCGGAACAAGCAGCTCGACCCTATCGGTGAATATCAGCAGCCCCACGCGGTCGTTGTTGCTGGTAGCGGCAAACGAAAGCGCTGCCGCCAACTCCGCCGCCAGCTCACGCTTGAACCGGCCAACGGTCCCAAAGTCCCCGGAGGCGCTGGCGTCCACCACCAGCATGACGGTAGCCTCACGCTCCTCTTGATAGCGCCGCACGAACGGGGTCCCCGTGCGTGCGGTGACGTTCCAGTCGATCCTCCGCACGTCGTCACCAGGGTAATAGGGGCGGACCTCATCGAACTCCATCCCCTGGCCTTTGAATACCGAGTGGTACTCGCCGGCGAAGCTGTCCATAACCAGATGCCGGGTGCTGATCTCGATTTGCCGGATCTTGCGAGCGATTTCGGGGGAGAGCATCCCTACGGCACGTCGATATGGTCGAGTATCCGCTGGACGATGATCGCTCCGGTGATCTCCTCCGCCTCGGCCTCGTATGTGGTGATTACGCGGTGCCCTAGAACATCGGGGGCCAGCTGCTTGACGTCCTCTGGGATTATATATCCACGCCCGTTGAGGAACGCGTTGGCCCGGGCAGCCTCCACCAGGTAGATGCTCGCCCTCGGCGAAGCGCCGTAGGCGATCAGGTTGCGCAGCTCTCCCAGTACCTTGCCTGGCGGGTTCCGGGTCGCGAGGACCAGGTCCAGAACATACTCCTTGACCCTCTCGTCCACGTAGATACGCCTCACGACCTTCCTGGCGTCCAGAAGTTGTTGTGGCTCGATCACCGGTGAGATAACAGGTTGTGACTCTCCCGTAATCATGTCCACGATGTCTCGCTCCTCGTCGCGGGACGGGTAGTCCACACGTACCTTGAGCATGAACCGGTCCACTTGCGCCTCGGGCAGAGGGTACGTGCCTTCCTGTTCGATCGGGTTCTGGGTCGCCAGAACCAGGAACAGTTCTTCGAGAGGGAAGGTCGTGTCGCCAATTGTGACCTGCCTCTCTTGCATGGCCTCGAGGAGGGCGCTCTGCACCTTTGCGGGCGCACGGTTGATCTCGTCGGCCAGGACCAGGTTGGCGAAGATCGGTCCCTGGTGGACGCTGAATTGGCTGGTCGCCGTGTTGTATATCTGTGTGCCAATCAGGTCGGCTGGCAGCAGGTCAGGGGTGAACTGCAGGCGGGAGAAGTGCCCGTTGATTGCCTGGGAGATGGTCTTCACCAGCAAGGTCTTGGCCAGGCCTGGTACCCCCTCCAACAGGATGTGCCCGTTGGCCAGTAGCCCCACAAGGACCCGGTCTACCAGCGTATCCTGCCCCACCACGGCCTTCCGAATCTCTCGTAAAAGGGTCTGGAGGAACAAGGCCTCCCTTTCCACTTCCTGGTTCATTTGGCGAACATCGGAGAGGTTCATATACGATTGTCTCCATCGAATCTGTGGCCCGGCAGCCACTGGATTCGCGTGCACTCTTGTCTACGTACAATAGTCTATAACGAATTTCATCGCGATTCCGTTGCTTGAAGATTTCACCAAGAGATTTGAGCATATTCGGCGTGAGTAGAACGGCAACAAACTAGGGTGCGGAATTGCCACTTGGGGCGTGGCGCGACGCCCCGAGGATGTGTATAATCCAAGAGTCAGGAAGCTCTATTGGAGGAGCATCTCAACATGGGCGAGCTCATCGCCTCCCTGCCAGTAATCCTTGCCGCCACCATCGTCGGGTATCTCCTCGGCGCGTTGCCCCTTGCCGTCCAGATCAGCCGCAGGCTCGGGGTGGATATACTTTCGACCGGTACCGGGCTGGCTGGCGCGTCAAACGTGCTGCATTCCGTGGGACCTGCGGCGACCGTGTTCGTCGTCCTTGGCGATCTAGGAAAGGGTGCGGCATCGGTTATCTTGGCCGGCAAGATGGGGGTCGATGGTACCTGGGTACTGGTCCCTGGAGCCGCCGCGATTTTCGGACATTGGAACTCGATATTCACCCGCTTTAGGGGCGGCGATGGCTTGGTTGCCCTTGGCGGAGTAATCCTCGCAGTGTTCCCAGTGTTGGGCGCTGCCAGCATCGCAATTGCCGGCGCAGTTGCCCTGGCCGGTCAACGACTGCCCTTCTCCTCGCTGTTCAGCGTGGTCTTCGGATATGGTTCGCTGGTTGCCCTGGTACTGGCCTTTAACCGCGACACGGCCCTGGCTGTGGGCGTTGGTGGAGTCGCCGGCCTAGTCCTGGCACGTGCCCTACTTGGACACAGGCGACGCCGAGCCGCGGACGGCTGGGACGATGACGATGGGAGGGAAGAGGCTAACGGCGCAACCGAGCACAACGGTTCCCACTAGGGTTCGGGATCAGCCGATGCAGACGCAGGTGATCGTCCGCAGGACCCCTTTCACAGCGTGAATGTTTTCGGAGACGGCCTCGCTCACTGCTTCAATGTCCGGAGCCTCCAACTCTACGATCACATCGTAGGGCCCTGTGACACGGTTGATGCTGCGGATCCCCGATTTGCCCTGCAACATGTTGACCATGTCACGCGAGTGTCCTGCCGCCATCTCTATCAGCACGTAGGCTCGGACCATGGGACACCTCCGTAGAAATACAGTGCAAAACACGCCCCTTGTAAGTAGCTGTTAGGATACCCCCTGACAACCTCAGAGGCAAGGCGGTGCTTCGCACGCTTCCTCGGGCGGGGCAGGGCATGCCGATGGGGTGCTGCGCACGTTTCGACGGGCCGGGCAAGGCATGCTGATGGACTAAGCCACCATACTAGCCCCCGCTTCGAGGGGGGCTGTGCAGAGGGGCGCAGCCCCGTCGCCTGTCCAGAGCGAAACCGAAGGACCGGGAGCCTGAGGGTGTCCCTCAGAATAACTCCCATTATTCTTTCTTCTCTTCTAGCCAGGCAACAGAATACGAACCTAGAACTTCCCTGAGGAGGCCTTGGACGATGACCAGAATGACGGGCAAGCGCGCCTTGATGGAGACGCTGAAGGCCGAGGGTGTCGAGTATATCTTCGGCAACCCCGGCACCAGCGAGACCCCCATCATGGACGAGTTGGAGCACCATCCTGAACTCAAGTACAAGCTCGTCATGCAGGAGGGCGTGGCCGTGGGCATGGCCGACGGCTATGCCAGGGCCACGGGCAAGCCGGCCTTCGTAAATCTGCACATCGAGACAGGCCTGGCCAATGGAA
>CAJWER010000108.1 GCA_913030785.1 uncultured Chloroflexota bacterium
ATCACCTCTTCCATGTGGCGCGCCATCTCGGTGCGCTGACCCTGCGCACTCCTAATCGGCGACCCGCTGTTTTCGCCGCCGTAACCGTAATACAGGGGTGCATAGACCGCCTCCTCGATGTGAAAGCCCATCAGGTGGTGGTCGGCGTTGCCGTAGAAGTCGGGCGACATGTGGTAGTTCATCATGAAGCGCTGAAACATCTCTTTTATCTGGGGAGAAGCCCTGCGGTACTCCTCCTTTGCGTCCCCTTCCAACTCCGTTGAGGGAATAGTGAAGTGGTCGTGGAAGTGGCTGTACCTACCTAGCGTACGCTTTGACCATTCGACGATTTCGTTTGCCAGAGTAGTCTTACCGGCGAATTCACATCCGACGAGGATCAGATTCAAGTTGCACCCCTTCCGCACATTGCTACATAGTGGAACTTTGAGCGGCGCTGCCGCTATGCTGGTTCGGCGCTGACCGCGGTCAGCCACTCCAGGTTGAACTGGGCTAGCCGAAGCGTCTCGTACGGGCTATTCACACCGGCCTCGTAAAAACAGATCGCAGTCCCGTCGGCGGCGATGGCGAGATCCGAATAGGCCGCCGGTCCAGAGTAAAGGATGGTGGACACTGGCCATGTCCGGCACTCGTCGTAGCTGATACGCAGTGTCAGGTTTTCGCGGGTGGTGCTGTCGAGGCTGGCAAGAAGCACCCGGTCCCTGTCTCCGGAATCCGAGTAGGTAAGGCGGACGATGCTGGCCTGGCAACCTGGATCGATCAGACCTTCGGCCTCTTCCATCTCGGACCAGGTTAGGCCGGCGTCATCGCTCCTCGAGAACAGCCGCTTGCCGTGTCCTCGCTTGCCGGACCTGACGGTCATGTACAGAGAGCCGTTTTGGGTCTCCACGACCTCGCACTCGGTGGTCCACGAGTCCATAGACCCGCCGAGCCTCCATGTCGCCCCGTGATCGTCGCTCAGGACTACATGCGAGTGGTTAAATATCGCGTCGCTCCGCAGCCCTTCGATGTGATCTGCGGGCAAGACGAGAGTGCCGTCAGACATCTGAATGCCGTGACCGGGAGCGAAGTCGTACAACTCCCAATTGGGCAGCTTCACCTGCTCGGTCAGGTCTCTCGGGTCGGACCATGTCGCGCCGCTGTCGTCGCTGCGAACGACGTACGGAAAGTATGCGGTCTTGCAATAGGCCAGCCAGATTGTGCCGGTCTGGCGATCCACCACCACCGTGGGGTTGTTCATCGTCAGCTCAGGGTCGCTGACGATGAGCTGCAAGTCGCCCCAGGTCGCGCCATTGTCGGTACTGCGCTTAACGACCAACGCCTTCGCTTCATAGTCGTCCTGGCCGTCCTCTCGCCCTTCGCAGATAGCGAGGATGGTGCCGTCGTTGGCGACTGCCACGGAGGGGATTCGGAATGTGTGGTATCCCTCCGTGCCAGAAGAGAAAAGCTCGGTCTCGCGACGCCATGGTGTCTTCACTGAAGCCATTTGGTTCCTCCCAGTAGCTTGCACGGTCCAGAGGTCGTCTTTTGCCGTCAAGCTAAGATCTAATCGCGAGTCCAATCGTAACGGGGCTTCCAACCGAGCATCTGCTGAGCCTTTTCGGTGCTTATCACGCTGGCGTTGCCCTCAAGCGCGCCTCGGATCTCGACTTGTTCTCCGAAGTTTTGTTTGATCAACTCCCTGGTGGGCTCCTTGAGACGGTTGGAGGGCTGAGCGATAAGGAACGCCTCGTGACCCGTAATGTCTGCTTCGAGTGCAAGGACGTGTGCCTTCGCCACGTCCCTGGGATCTGCGTATGCCCACATGACGAGGGTGAGCGGCTCCTCCGGTGTGGGGGCGGGCCACGGGAACTCGGACTGGTCTTCCGGATACACCACATTGGTGAAGCGTAGACTCACCGCCGAGGTCGCCGAGTTACGCGCAATCATCTGTGCGATGTCCTCGCCCACCTGTTTGGACAGTCCGTAGGGCTCGAAGGGCATCATCGGGTGGTCCTCGTCCAGGGGCAGGTAGCGAGGCACGAAGGCGTCGCCCTCGTGCGCCCACCCCATGGCGAACGCGCTGGAAGAGAAGACCACCCGTCGGAGGCCCTTCTCGGCGGCGGACATCATTATGTTGAACGTGCTATTCACATTGTTCGCGAAGATGGCCCGTGGCTCCATCCTCGCGGGCCCAGGATGGGCGCCCAAGTGTATTACGGCCTCGGCGCCGTCAAGTAGACGATCAACAGCTTCCCTGTCACGAAGGTCCCCCTGGACAAATTTGGCAGGGAAGCCTTCAGGAGCATGTTGATCGTTCCCCACCACGTCGTAGCCTCTCTCGACGAGAAGCCTCGCGACGCGATCTCCAAGCCTTCCGGCGACGCCGGTAACGACGATCAAAGTTTCACCTTCATTTGGCGGCCAGCATTGTCATTTGGTGCGCCAGATACTACGCCTTGGTTCGATGAACCGCAATGGCGATCCCCTATTTAGGTGGCGCCATTGGTGAACCTCAACCCCACAAAGACGAGCCCTACGGGCTCAGTCGAAACGGCGGGTACTGATCTGTAGTCAGCGTGAAGGCGTAGACACTAACCCTATTTGCCCACCGCTGGAACCCGACCATGAAGTTGAAAAGGTCGCGAGGGTATCGTTCCGTGAACAAGATTGCGAACCAGGCGACGATGATGACGACCAACGCAGCTACGGCCAAGAAGGAGAGCACGATGTAGTGAGGTATGGCAAGGAACCACTTGAACAGCGGGCGTACCCGACCAAGTTCCCCTTCAACGTTTGGATAAGGAACCTCCAAATGAACCGATTGCTCTTCATCCGTCGAAGGGTACTCGTCCCTCATGAGGGCGATGTAGACCATAACCCTCGCGCTGAAACGGAGCAGGGCTACGTTGTAGTCAAACCACCACCTGGGGTACTTCTGACGGAAAAGGATCATCAGCAGGGGAGGGAAGAGCAATGCCGGTAACCCTGAGATGGACAGCGCTATGATCGGTATGACAAGTATGAAACGGAAGAATGTACTGAGGCGATTTAGAGGCCTATCAGGGTAGTCAATGTCGAATTGAACCGGATATGTGTCCGTCTGTTCCATTGCATTCCCCCTAATTGCGCTAGCTTGCGGCTGTTGGGCTACAGCCTGGCGACTGACCGGGTCCGCATTTGCGGATGATCTCAGGTCTCAAGCAATTCTCATTCGATGCTCTCCGTTTTCTCCCAGATGGGCTTCCGAGCTAGTCTGCGGTGTGTGGCGCCGCAGACGCTGGGTTGTTCTATATGAAGGCGGGGCTGCCATCGGCACGGCGAGGGTCACCTCTGCGCCAGGGGGCATAGGCAAGGCTCTTGAGAGTGTCCTCGTTGGGCTCCAGTCCCCATCCCGGCGCCTCAGGTATAGGCAGGTGGCCGTCCATAGGGGCCCACGGCACCTTGACCAGATCCCTCCACCTGTCTGTATCGTGGGGTTTGTACTCCAGGATCAGGAAATTCGTGGTCGCCGCCGCGAAGTGGACGTTAACTGCGCCGGCCAGCGGTCCCATGGGGTTGTGGGGGGCAACAGCGACGTCGTGCGCCTCCGCGATAGCGGCGATCTTCTGCATCTCCATTAGACCGCCGCACACGCACACGTCAGGCTGGATGATGTCAGCAGCCTGGGCCTGCATCAGGTCGTTAAACTCAAACTTGGCGTAGAGGGCCTCTCCAGTAGCAAGTGGGATCGGCATCTGGCGTCGGAGCAATGCCATTTCGACGATGTTCTCAGGGCGGATGGGCTCCTCGTAGAAGTACGGGTTATGGGGCGCAACGGCATGGGCTAACTCCAGTGCCCGTATTGGTTCGAAGACCTTGGCATGGACATCTAGCCCGATGTCGACATCGTCGCCGACGGCACTCCTCACCGCCTCGATGAATTTGGGGCCCTCACGGAGAACTTCGTTCCACGGCTTCAAATCTGAGTCCGGGGGAAAAGGGCTCATCTTGAGGGCGGTGTAGCCATATCGTCCGATGAGTGACACCGCCAGCTCTGCGGCCGCCTCAGGTGTCGGTCCAGAGCAGCCCTGGTACACTCGCACACGATCTCGGACACGTCCCCCCAACAGCTTGTATACGGGCTCCCCCACGGCCTTTGCCGAGATGTCCCATAGGGTGTGCTCGATGCCAGATACCGCCGCGAGGCCGATTGACCCGGGAGGGAAGCGCAGGCCCTGGCACATGGTTGCCCAGAGCCGCTCAATGTTGCGAGGATCCTCGCCGATCAGCCACTCTTTGAGGTAGTCGATCGTTGCTGCCACGGCCAGGTCGGGCCCGACGCTGAACGACTCTCCCCAGCCGATGATGCCCCGGTCGGTGGTCGTCTTGACGAAGATTACATTGCGCCCGCCGCCGTCGACCACGTAGCTTACTATGTCGGTGATGCGCATTGCTTTGTGTCCTGTTTCATTGGAACTTCGAGCCCGCCGGCTAGATAAATCCAGCGCTGCCGTCGTTGTACTCGGGGAATCCGCGGTTCCAGTCTATTGGAGGGCTCGCCTTGATTGCCTCCACGTCAAGCTCCATGCCCAGACCCGGCCTTTCCGGCAGAGACATGTAGCCGTCTACCGGCTTCCAGGCGTCGTCGACGAACCTGGATCTGGCACCCTCGTTCTTGCCGTGATACTCCAGGATCACGAAGTTCGGAGTGCTGACCGCCAGGTGTACGGATACGGCGGTGGACAGCAACCCTAGTGGATTGTGGGGCGCCACCGTGACGTAGTTGGCCTCGGCCACCGCGCAGATCTTCTTCACTTCAAGTAATCCGCCGCTGGAACAGACATCCGGCTGCACGATGTCGACACCGTGGCCGTCTATCAGAGCGGCGAATTGTGCTAGGCCGTAAAGGTTCTCGCCGGTCGCCAGGGGTATTCTGAGTCGCTCCCGCAGTCGCGCGAAGGAGTCCACTTGCTCTGGGCGCACCGGCTCCTCGATGAACATTGGCCGGTATGGCTCCACAGCCGCGGCAAGCTGCTCGGCCCGGAACGGCTCGACCAGCGTGGCGTGGACATCGAGTGCTATGTCTATATCGTCGCCGACAGCCAGACGAAGAGACTCCATGCGTGCGGTGGCTTCTTTGACTACGCGGTTCCAGGGCAACGACCGCCATTCGGGCGGGTAAGGGGAGGTCTTCATGGCCCCATAGCCCTCGTCAACGAGCCTGAGCCCGGCTTCAGCCAGTGAGTCTGGTGTGTCGCCCTGGACGCCGTGGTATACCCGTACGCGGTTCCGGAAAGCGCCGCCCAGGAGCATGTAGACCGGGAGGTTCGCTGCTTTGCCCGCGATGTCCCACAGGGCGTGGTCGATGCCGGATAGTGCAGACCAGCCGACGGGCCCAAGGGGGAAGCGCATGTTGTTGCGTGCGCGGCGCAGCAGCCACTCGATGCGGGACGGGTCCTGTCCGACGAACCAGGGAGTGATGGACTCGATTACACCAAGTACGCCCTCGTCTGGGCCAATGGTGTACGGCTCCCCAATCCCTACGATGCCCTCGTCCGTGTGGACCTGCAAGAATATCGCGTTGCGAACGCCATCTGAACAGTGCAGCGTCGAGATGTCGGTAATAATCACAAGTTGTGTTCCTCGGCGCAGTTCGATGGCGTTTGAGCTGTGGTTGCCAATTCCGCTCTCGGATCCTTACGATCAGTCAGCCAGCATTTAGGACTCTCGTGACCACTGAGGCTTTCGATGGCGAGGGTATCGAACAATCCCGAAAGTCGTCAACCGTTGCAAAGAGAAGGCCAGGCTCAATGCAGGGTCACAAGTTGGGCAATGTTACGCCCGGCTCCTGATAGAATGCATTCTCAGCGCGAAATTGTGACCCAGCCTATGTCACAAATCGCCAATCCGAAGTTGCTCCCCATAGGTGATTTTCTATGAGCCAACAGCCCAACATCGTCTTTATCTTCTCCGACAGGCAGCGGTTTGACACGCTGAGTGCATATGGCAACGACTGGATACGCACGCCGAATCTGAATGCGCTGGCCGAAGAGAGCGTCGTTGTGCGGAACTGCTACGTCACGATGCCGGTATGCGCTCCGGCACGGTCGTCGATCATGACGGGTCTATACCCCCACACGGCGGGCGTTCCGATCAACCGCGTCGCGATGCCGCCGGATGTGAAAACGGTGGCGCAGATGCTGCCTGACGAGTACCGCACCGCGTATTTTGGCAAGTGGCACCTGGGCGATGAGGTCATCCGCCAACGAGGATTTGACGAGTGGGCCAGTGTCATGGATCTCCTCTGGGCGCAGTACACCAAACCCGAATATCTGGGCCAATTTTCGAGCTACCGCGAGCACCTGGTCGAGCTCGGCTATAAGCCAGACCAGGAAGTGCCAGGCGGCAAGATATTCTCGGACGAAATGCGAGCCGGCCTACCGGCCGCCCACCAGCAGTCAACGTTCCTGGCCGGTCTCGCAGAGCGGTTCATCGAGGACAATGCCGACCGCCCCTTTGCTCTGTACGTCAGCATGCTGGAGCCCCACCCCCCGTTTAACGGGCCATACGACGATCTCTATGATCCCGATACGTTGCCGGTCGATCCGACCTTTTTGAAGCCGCCCGACGAGGGACCTCTGGTAAACCGGCTGAGGTCGGAGTACTACATGCAGGGGGAATTCGACGGCCACGACCTGTCTTCTGAGCAGGGCTGGCGAAGGCTGCGCGCCAACTATATGGCAAACATCACTCTGGTCGACGACGCCGTGGGCAGAATCGTGAAGGCGATTGATGACGCTGGTATAGCTGACAACACGGTGCTGGTGTTCACGAGTGAGCACGGCGATCTGGTTGGTTCCCACGCCATGCTGGAGCTTCGAAGCTTCTACGAACCGGTATCTCGCGTGCCGTTGCTGATTCGTGCGCCCGGGATGGGTCGCGAGCAACGGTTCGTCGACGGTAATTTCTCACAGATCGATCTTGTCCCGACGCTATTGGACCTGGTGGGTCAGCCAATACCGCCTCACCTCCAAGGGGTCAACCGCTCTGACGTGCTGGCGGGGAACGCCACACTGGAGGGCAACGACATCTTCATACAGCACAACGGTTTCGGCGACAGGGACCTCACGTCGGAGGAGAGCAGGCCGACGCTATCCGAAGAGAAGGCCGCCGAGATGAACTACATGAATAACCTGCCCTGGCGCTCCGTCGTCACCGCGGACCGCTGGAAGCTCAACTTGAGCCCAGGTGATCAGTGCGAGCTGTTCGACCTCAACTCCGATCCCTTCGAAATGACCAATCTATATAACGACCCGGCGCAACGTGATCGAATCCGGGGCATGGCGGCCCGCATCCGTGTCTGGCAGGATGATACCGGCGATACCGCACGACTACCGACAGTCCCCTGAAATTCGGGCGGACCACATAGTGGAGGAATGAGAAATGGGTGAAGAGCGACCGAGGGCGGCTGACCTGGGCCTTGAGATTGGCATCATGCCGCGCGGTGCCCACAACGCGCTAACTGACGTGCCCGGCGTGACCGTTGGCCACGTCACGCTGATCGACGGCGAAGGCCCTCTCTATATTGGCCGTGGCCCTGTACGCACGGGGGTGACGGTGATAAAGCCGCATCAGGGCAACCTGTTCGAGCGCAAGGTTGTCGGGGCTGTCCATGTTTTGAATGGCTTCGGAAAGGCCATCGGGTTCTTGCAGGTATCCGAATTGGGCGTAATCGAGAGTCCGATCATGCTGACCAGCACCCTCAGCATCTGGCGTGCGACTGACGCCCTCATTGACTACCTGGCTGATCAGAACCCCGGTGTCTACTCCTTCAATCCCGTGGTAGGTGAGTGCAACGACGGCTTCCTGAATGACATCGTCGGGCGGCACGTTCGGCCCGAGCACGTTAGAGCCGCCATCGATGGTGCCAGGTCGCCGAATACCGACGAGGGAGTGGTGGGCGCAGGGACGGGAATGACAGGATTCGCGTGGAAGGGTGGAATCGGGACTGCGTCACGCCTGTGCGAAATCGACGGCGAGACGTACACCCTGGGGGTGCTTACCCTCACGAACACCGGTGACCCTCGGGAGCTTCGCATGGACGGTGTCCGTATCGGTCGGGAGCTACTGCCACCCCCGGACTCTTTCGATCCGACCCGCGCGGGCGGCTCGATCATGATGGTGGTGGGCATTGACGCCCCGGTGGACTCAAGGCAACTGGGGCGTATCGGACGTCGTGCCGCGATGGGCCTGGCTCGGGCGGGCGGTATAGCTGATCACAGTAGTGGCGATTTCATCATCGCGTTCTCTAACACCGACGGTAGTGGGTCGCTCGACGACTCGGAGTTGACGCCCCTGTTCAGGGCGGCTATCGAGTCAACGGAGGAGGCGGTGATCAACTCGGTCCTACGGGCTCACACGGTGGTTGGTAGGGACGGGAACACCAGGCAGGGCATTCCCATAGAAGACGTGAGGCGGATACTACAAGCGAACGGCATGGGTTCGTAATACTGGGCGGACTTCTTGCTCGGCAGTGTGGAAATGGCCCAAGGGCATGTACTGTTCGTCCAACTAAGCGTGCGCAGCACCTTCGAATGGGAGAGGAGGTCTGGTCCCTTCTCCCTTGAGGGAGAAGGCTAGGATGAGGGTGTCTGTGGCGCTACCCTGGCCCCTGGGACGAGCCCTCGTCAATGTAGGTCGTGTCTCCGACCTTCGAGACCATGATCTGCTGACGATATTTGCCATTCGCAAGATCCCGCTCAGCGACGTGGGTTTCCGAGGACCACTCGACCTCGTCAAGCGCCGGCCCGTCTATGAGAGCCTCCTCGAGCGCCCTGCCGTCCATCCAGGCGGGTGCATCCACGCCCAGTGTTCGGAGTATCGTGGGCGCAATGTCGATGTTGCCAGACGGTGCACTCGATACCACGCCCTGCTTGATCCCCGGCCCCGCCATGATGAACGCACACCGCTGCTCGTGCCTGCTCATCGAGCCGTGGTTTCCCTGGCCCGCGACCAGGCCCGAATTGTAGTGGTGACCGGCGTATCCCGCATCGTTGGGAGAAGAGTTCCAGCTGAATGACATGGCAATATCAGGTGCTCGCGGCCCCTCGACCCCTATCAGAGATGCGGGCAGAGTGCCATCGATTTGGCCCAGCGCATCGGAGGCCACCATGGAGCCGCTCCAGGACTGCTCCATCAACCACGTCGCCAGCCGATCGGCTGTCCTCGCATCACGCCC
>CAJWER010000109.1 GCA_913030785.1 uncultured Chloroflexota bacterium
AGCACGTGACCTGCTGGAAGAAGCCATCGATCTCGCTCCCGAACGAATAAAGCTGATTCAACTTCAGGTCCGCCAGTTTGTGATCGAGGGTGACCCCCAAGGTGCCTTGGCCATTGTGGACGACTACATCGCTGCGCACGCTGAGTATTTCACGCCAGACTCCGAGGTTTCTTCTGTTTTCGACTCGCTGAGAAGAGACGTACAGAGTGTGATCGAAGCCACCGGCGCTGGTAGCACGACCGACGAGGGCTAGCCGCCCACCTGATTCTTTATCCGTGGGCTTTTCCTCGGTCGCGACACAGCCGACCATGCGAGGCAGACATGAAACTTCATCCGGTGATACTTTCGGGTGGCTCGGGCACCCGGCTCTGGCCTCTTTCACGTGAACACATGCCAAAGCAATTTTTGCCCCTGCTCGGCCCGGATACGATGCTCCAGGCAACCCTTGGCAGGCTGGAAGGACTCGGCGGGGTGGCTGAACCTCTAGTCGTCTGCAACGAGGCCCATCGGTTTTTGGTCGCGGAGCAGATGCGCCAAATCGGAAATGAACCCCTGCAGATTATTATTGAACCCGTAGGGCGCAATACCGCGCCCGCGCTCACGTTGGCTGCCTTGGACCTTGTAGGCCGAGACCATGGGCGGGAAGCAGACCCGATCATGGTTGCGTTGCCTGCGGACAGTGTAATTGGCGATGTGGGAGCTCTCCAAAGGGCTCTCAGCGAAGGGGCGGTGCTGGCCGAGGCCGGGTACCTGGTAGCGCTCGGGGTGGTCCCGACTTCTCCCTCGACAGCCTATGGCTACATTTGCGCGGGCGAAAGGATCGAGGATACCGGTGTAGATACGGCCCGAAGCATGACAGCCTTCGTCGAAAAACCCGACATTGACGTAGCGAGAGACTACGTCGATTCCGGTGACTGGTTGTGGAATAGCGGAGTCTTCATGATGAAGGTCTCCGTCTGGCTCTCGGAGCTTGATAGGCACCGTGGGGATATCGCGCGTGCCTGCCGAAACGCCATGGGCAACGGTCACGGAGACGGCGTATTCTTTCGGCCTGGGGCCACGGAGTTCATAGATTGCCCCAGCGATTCCATCGACTACGCAGTAATGGAGCGCGCAGTCGGCTCAAATATCGCCGGAGCGGCCCGTTCCGCCGTCGTGCCTCTGGATGCTGGTTGGTCTGACATCGGCGCATGGTCGACACTTTGGGAGCAGCAAGCACAGGACTCCCACGGCAACGTGATCCAGGGCGATGTCTACCCTCACTCTACTGAGGGGTCTCTGATCATTTCGCAGCACCGGCTCCTGGCGACCGTGGGTCTGAGCGATATGGTGATCGTCGAGACAGCCGACGCCGTTTTGGTAGCCAAAAAAGGGAGTGTCCAGGACGTAAAAGAGGTGGTGTCGCGCCTACGCGCCGAGGGTCGCACTGAGCACATAAATCACCGGAAAGTCCACCGGCCCTGGGGTACCTACGAGGTGATGGATTCGGGCCCCGGATTTCAGGTTAAGCGGCTGACAATCAACTCCGGTGCTGCCATCTCACTCCAGAAGCATCGTAGGCGCGCTGAGCACTGGGTAGTCGTTGTGGGGAGAGCGCGGGTTGTCCGCGGCGAGGAGACGTTTACCCTAGAGGAAAATCAGTCCGCATACGTACCGGAGGGAACCATCCACCGACTTGAAAATCCAGGGACTGAGCCCCTCGAAATAATTGAAGTGCAGACGGGGAGCTACCTTGGTGAGGACGATATAGTACGGTTAGATGATAACTATCACCGGGAGCACGGCGACTGACGGTTGGCCACTTGCCCGTCAGTGATTTGCCTTGATCCAGCCTGCGGCAATTGCATCGTCCTCGGTGCAAAGCCATTCATCTCCTTCGTCTGACTCGACGACCGTCGTCGAGTAGAAGATACTTCCAGGCATTATGTAGATCCTCTCCCCTGTGGCAGAGTCCACGTTGCCCTTGATGATCGGCTCTTTGGTCCCTGTAAAATCGCAGGAGCCGCCTCCGGCGCCAGGAGGAAGCGGCAACGTGCCACCGGCAAACTGGGGAACCTCGGTTGGCGTGGGGACTGAGACCTCGTCCTCGGGGTCTTCTTCAAGGTCTTCTTGCGTGAAATTCTGTTCGGCCACATCTCTCCAGTACCCCTGTCTGTCCTTCCGAGCGGCTGCCTCAGAGAGCAAAAACGAATCCCGGTATCGGAAGCCCGCCGGGAACCTCGCCACGACTGCGTGGCCGCCCTCGAGCAAGGCAAGGTTTACCATCTCTCCATCTACATAGACGTACCGAAGAAGACGTCCGGTATCGTCGGTGTCCGTCCCGTCCCTCTCGATCTCCACGATGCGCCCTTGAACCCTGAATCGGTTGAATTCAAGCGCCCGTGCGGTGATGGTGGGGTCGGCCCCTGATCCTGCCCCCGGAACATCGATGCCTAGATAGCGGACGCGGAACACCTCGCCGTCGATTTCCACGTCTATTGTGACGCCGTCCAAGATGGCGATGACCTTGGCAGCCACTGTGACTTGTTCGACAGGGCTTGGCAAGGCCAGCGTTGGTTGGGGCAAGAGCTCCGGTGAGTCCCCGGAACAGGCTACCAACATTGTTGCAATGCAGGCAGTTAGTAACAGCACGGGCACGGATGCTTCTCGAGATGGCTTGTTCATCGACTTGTGGCGCTCAGGCCTGGTCGAGTTCACCGGGCCGGAGGCTGGAGTTGGATCACTTCAGCCCGGATGACGTCGCGATACATTCCTGGAATGTTGCTCGCACGAAAGTTGCCAAACACATCGACAGTGCCGGCGTTGGTGTCTGTCACGGTCCAACGGACTACGAGGCCGGGGAGCGCAATCTCATGCTCATCCCACCCTGTTACTCTGAAATGTGCGAGTCGGCCGGGTGCTACCGTCGCGAGGGAGGGCGAAACCTCCGAATTGCTGAGAGTCCCGGTAATGACGATATCGACACTTCCTGTCCTGACTATCGTCTCGTCACCGTCTTGCTGCTCTGCCGTGGCTCTGATCGCGACCTTGTATACACCGGGAATCGTACCTGCGGTAAATATGCCACCCTCGTCGACGGTTCCAACGCTCTTGTCTAGGGCCTCCCACGTGATCCCTGCCTCCGCAGGATTGCCGCTGCTGTCCATGGTTCGGACAAAGAGGTTCGCTTTGCCACCGGGTGCGGCAATAACCGTGCCCGGGGAGACTGCAAGAGAATCTAGTTGTTTGATCCCAATGTCTCTGACCACGACAGATGCGAAGTCCTCTGTCCTCGCAAACCCGTCTTCACCGGGTACCACCGCCTCCACCCGCACCGCTTCGGTGTAGATCCCGGGTACGTTGCCTGCAATAAAGTTGCCCTCTCCATCTATGACCCCGGCTCGTTCGTCCACCATTCCCCACCGGAGCACAGTGCCGGTCTGGATCTTTCCGAGCCCGTTAAGGGCGACAGCCCTGAGTCGCAGCCGCTCTCCGGGTTCAATGAAGAATCGTTGGGGTAGGGCATGGACGTTGAGGTAGTCGTCCTCTTCTGGCGCGGAGATGACCCGCACGTCAGCGACGCTGGATACCTGCCTGCCTGCCCATTCGCCGGTGACGGACACGACCTTGCTGTACTCCCCCTCGACGCCGTCGACAGTGAGCAATCCGATCTCATTTAGCCTACCCAGACCCTCGTCGTTTAGTGTCCAGTCAAAAGAGACTCCTGGGATCACAACGCCGTTTTCGTCAAGCCCGACGGCTCTAAGCCGGTATATCTGCTGGTGCAGTACTGTGAGCTGATCAGGGATGATCTCGATCCGGACCAACCTGGATAGCACAGCGTCGCCGACGATCGTGACAGAAACTTGGGCAGAGGTGTAAGTGACCCCTTCAAAGGTATTTTGTATGGCGGTCACTGAGACGCTGGAGTCAAACACACCCGGGGCAGATCCCGCTTGAAAGGTACCCTCGCTGGATATGGCCCCTGCACGGGAGTCCGGAGCGGTCCATACGAGCTGGACATCGCCAATCTCGGTGCCATCCAGTGCGAGCGCCCTCGCCGACAGGCTGACCGTCTCACCGGGATCCAGAACGATGGAGGCGGGGGATATCTCGATACGGTCTACCGTCGGGGCTCGCTCTTCTGTCACCTCTGTTACCAGGACGGACGCAAGCGCAATAGACTTGACTTCCGAGGTTGTCGCCGCGGTCGACTCAGAAGCCACGATGGTCTCGACACCCTCTGGTTCTTGAGAGCAAGCTACCAGAAGCAGAACCAAGGCAGCGGCGACCAGGGCAACTATACCCGGGCGTTTCAAGGGCTGTATGGGGCTGTAGTCAACGTGACTCATCGTTTAGAGTGAGTACGGCGGTAAATATCGTATCCTGGTCTACCCTGAAATCAAAGCCTATTCGAGAATCGTCGGTGAAGGCAGGAGAAATCGAGCTGGATGAAAGTTGATAGCCCTTTGGGACTATCAACTCAAGGGACATTTCGCTGCCCCTGCTCCCTGGCTGCTTTTGAACTAATAGCTCATATTCGATCTTGCCTGCGCTCCGGGACACTGCTTCAGAAGCAAGGTCATATATCATGTTGAATTGCGTCTGCTCCCCCGCTCCAAGGGCGAACAGACCAGACATAACGCTCCTATTATAGCTTGATGAAACGCCAAACGTATCCTCTCCGGGCAGGCCCTCGCCGATTTCCGTCGATACGCTGTACTGCGGCAGCTCCAAGGGAGTGTGCCCCAGGTGCCTTGAACCCATGGGTGTATAGACCCTCCAAAAGTCCCAGTAACAGGCATTCTTGAGCTGACTGTAGTTTGTGCCGCGATTGAGCCACTGAGGCTCGCATCCCGCCGACCCGGGACCGCTGTGATTGATGTAGTCCAGGGTCAGGGTGGCCCTTGCGCCGGGTCCCTTACTCAGGTCCACCTCATATCTGATCCGACGCTGGATGTTGCGGTCCGCTTTGCTCCATCCGACATTTGAGTCCACGACGTACAGGTAGTCCGATCCCGTATCACCCAAACCGCCGTCCCAGCCCGCGTTTCTCAGCCTCTTCTGAGAGTCGGTGTCCTCGACGTAGATCATCAAGTCTCTTTTGCGGAGGGATGTTTGGGCAGCGGACGCCACCTTCACGAAGGAGCCGAGGGAGAGCGGCTTGTTCAGATTGTCGAGTATGCCCTGCAGTGCCAGGTCAGCATAGGCCCGACCAAATTTGTCAGATCCTTCCTCCAGTCTGGCAAACAGATTATTTGGAGTGATATCGCCAGATTCTCCCGGCACAGCGATGCCCCCGATGGCTCCAAGGAGGCTGTGAAGCGTCCATTGATTGATAGCAACCACCCCATCTACCGTTTGGCGCTGCCCAATCATGTACATGTCGGCTGCGGTCTTGGCGACGGTGGGGAAGTCAGGCTCCCACGATACGTCCCTCAGCAACCAAACCTGGGCGTTCATGTGAACTGCGAGTCCAGGGGGCGCAGGCGGATAGAGTTTGAGCCGGTCCCAGTCATCCACCCGGACCGTGTCGTGATATCTCACGTCAACAATCGCGCCATTCTCTATCGTGACGAGCCAGAGCGCCGAAACGAACCCCCCTGACGCTCTCAGTTCGTCCGCCGATTGTCCCAGGACCAGGTATTTTCGAGGACCATCGGCCCCAAGGAGTTCGCGGCCCAAAGGGGCGATCTCGAGCAGCAGCTCGATCCCGTCATGTAGGGAGTCGACCATTCCCATTACATCACCAAGTCCTCCTTCGCCGTTGCCACTCTGCGAAACTTGGCCAAGTAACCGTTGAGCCAACTCCAGATCGGCGACGGCTCCAGATACATCACTGAGACGGCTGTTGACTGCATCCACGGCGGCAATCATGGAGCCACCTTCATCGAATAGCCCGGTGCCCTCGGACTGCAGCACCGGTCCCATGATGTCGAGGACCGTGCTGGCCGACGTGCCGATTTCTCGGAGCGCAGCGAGAACCAGTTGGAGGTCTGCCAGCTTGTCCAGCAGATCAAGACCCTCACCCTCCCCCTCGATCTTCGCGGCCAAATCGGCGGATTGCTGCCTGGTCGAGTCCACGAGGCGGCTCAGCTCTTCCAGCGAACCCACCAGGTCTCCGTAGGAGGCGGCCGGACCATCGCTCACGCCATCGACAAGCTGGCCAATCAGGGGACGTACGCTCTCGCCAGTGGCAAGCAAATCGGCCAGTAGTTGAGAGCCCGCCAGCCCGATCTCGGAAGCGAAGCGCATCTGGTCTTCGGCCTCTACGAGCTTCTCCAAGGCTAGACTGAGACGAGGTAGACGCAGTCCAGGCATCCGAAGCCGGTAGCGCTCGGCGTCGTCGATGAGCATTGTTGCGGAACTGAATTTCGCCTCCAGGTCCGCTGCTGAATCCCCCAGCGTTGAAGCAGCAGCATCGGTCCGCACATCGACCAACACGGTCTCGGCGCTCTCAAATGCCGCTAGCAGCTCTGGTGACGCTTCCAGGAGTTTGGATGCCAGCGTAAGATCGGTATCGAGACGCTCCATCTGCGCGGCCCAGGCGTATACCTCGCGGTCCAGCCCAGGGAGCCACGCGATAGCGGGGGAGAGGCGGGCCATCCAGCGGGTGGTGCGGACGGCGGGCGTAACCTGCCCCCTCAACTCCCCGATGCTGGCCAGTACATCACGCGAGGCCGAGCCCTCTCGGTCCAGGAGGTCCGCAGGAGAGAGTTCGCCCAGATCGAAAACATTGCGCTCGGCCGAGACTGCGGCGGGAAAAACGACGACTGCCAACAACACGCCATTCACTACCACGACCGTTGCTCCGATGACGATCATTGCCGACCATATAGATCGCTTGTACCGAGTCAAAATCTTTAGGAATTCCATGAAAAAGAGCGCGGTATCACTCCGTACCCCCGAGAACCTCCTCGGCCAACGAAGCCATCGTCATGACTCGCATGCTTCCCTCCGCGCGGAGCCGAGCTACCTCACCGAATATGGTGTCCAGCCAATCTAGCATCGCGCCCGAGGTGCCTATGTTCCAGGGGTGGAACCAGAGGTGAAAGACAGCGCCAGTCCTTGCACTTTTGCGTAGACCAAGAATCGCCTGGCGCGTTCGAGAGCGTCCTGGGATCATGGCCCTTATGCCATCCGGAGGCATTAGGAACATCGATGCGGGGATATTTACGACGCCTGAGGTCACCTGGAGGTCCTTGTAGACCGGTGGGGAGATGCCGAAAAGCCTGTGCGCAAAGTGACCCGCTCGAACCATCGGGCCGGGTAGGTTTCCGTACCACGAGCACTCTGGACCTCTGTAGGATGTGAATCCTTCCTGCTCCAATACATCTAGGTGGGCTACATGATTGCGGGGATATACGAAGGATTCCAAACGGAGACCCCGACTGGCAGCCAGATCGCAGCACTTTCGTATCTGCGACGCCGCAATATCGCGGCTTACGGCGGGGTCGTTCATCGGCAGGTGGCTGAACGTGTGGCAGCCCACCTCATGCTCCGGCCGAGCCTCCCGCACAAGGTCCAGGATGTCATCGCCATACCAGAACGGGTCTGACTGCCGGTCGCTTCCGGGATCATGATGGTGCCACTGGTGATCGTACCAGGGGAAGCGCGCCGTCAGGACATCAGGGTGTGGGTCGGCCCCTGTTGTCTCACGGTGACAGCTATTGAGGAGCAGATGACCGACAAACGCCCAGGTTGCCGATATGTTGTGTCGGCCCAACAGCGCCAGCAGGCTCTCGATGTTCTGGCGGGTCCGTTCCAGGTGACCTCGATAGGTCCGAAAGCCCCCCTTGTCCATGGTGCCCCAGGCGAGCTCGGTATCTAGAGATAGTACGAATGTGCCGGTCATATAAACCTCGTCGTCGTTTGCCAGAGGTAGTACGAGAGCGTGCTTGAGGCGTACATTGTAATACACGGTAATCTGGTCAGCGGAAGCTGGCGAACCGAAACACCCCGGTTAGTCGGCGAAGACGGTGTTGCCTACGGCATCACATTTTAGCTTTTGGGCTAGCTGCAGCGACCTCGTGCGGTAGGTCTCTCCAAGGCAGTTAGGGGCCGTGCCGATCGCCGGGTCATCGAGAAGGCTGATGCCCATGTACCCGTCATTCGAGATATTGATGAGGTCGCGATAGGTCTTGTAGAGGAACCACTTCTCAACGCCGAGCCTCTCCGCGTTGACGTCCAACCAGTCCAGCACCTCGATCATGTAATTGCTCATCTTTTCCGGGTGGTACACTCCCCCGGGTCCTATTTCACACTCGCTACTTTGCACCTGTGTATCGTTGCACGCCGCTCCGGTGGTCTTGAGAACCCAAACGGTATCGTATCCCACATGAACTGCTAGTTCCATTATCCAGATGGGCTTGGAATCATGGCCAATGGAGTCGAGATATTGTCTCATGGCGACCAGCTGTTGGGTGGCTATCCAGGAGTGCTTTTCACTTCCGCCCCCTGCAAAGTTTATGGGCCCAGCTCCAGGAACATATAGCGGTTTCTGTAAAGGGTCGTTGTTGGGTGTGTTGATCCAGTCGATAGGATAGGTGTCGATTGCCCACACATCGACCGGAGGCTTTAAGTCGTACTTGGCTTCGTAGGCATCCACGAACGCGTTGGCCCAATCCATGCCGAGTTGGTAGCCGATGCAACCGATGCAAGTGAAGTCCCAGTTCAGGACACTCGGACTGAGAATCGTCGCCGTGGGGTCGGCGGCCTTCAATACCGTCGCGAAGTAGTGGAACAGCGGCGCCCATTTGTCCCCGGTCATGTAGCCATAACGATTTGGCTCTCCGAAAATGTACCAGGCGCTACCTGGATTGGCTTGAGCCATGGCCTGGAGTTGGGATTTGGTCCAGAGCCCCAGCTGTGCTATCTCCGGGTCTGATAACTCGTCGATGAAAGCCGGCCAGGGTTTCTCAGCTGCCCAGGCTGCCGCAGATGTCGGTACTTTGAGATAAGGGACCTTACTCGCACCGTCGGGCACCTGGGTCATGTCGCTTTCCAGGTCCAGGTACCACCGCACACCGAGCTGCTTAAGGACATCGAGGTTATGGCCCTTCGTACGTGAGTGGAGCACCACGCCCATCCGCTCATCGCCGGGCAACGGGACAGGCGTGGCTGTGGGTGTCGGTGGGACAGGCGTACTGGTAGGTGTCGGCGGGACAGGCGTGCTGGTGGGTGTCGGCGGGACAGGCGTGCTGGTGG
>CAJWER010000110.1 GCA_913030785.1 uncultured Chloroflexota bacterium
GAGGAAGGCGAACCCTGCCTGCATGAAGAACACTAGGAATGCAGCGATCAGCGTCCAGGTGAAGTTGACTCCGGTGGCGACGTCGTCGACGCGCTTTGCTAGATCGCCCTCCTGGGCCCACGCGACTGCGCCGCTGCCGACGAAGATGCCAAGCCCGAGTAGCGCTATGACAGCGATGCGCATCTTCAGCGGCGACAGTTTCAGGAGACCGTTCGATTGACCCATGTTGAGCACCTCCGGACTTTCTTTTCCTACGACCTGGAAAGAGACTAGCCGGTGGGTGTTACACGGTTATTGCGAACATGTTAAATAGTTGTTTCGGAACTGTTTCGGAAAAGTTACATCGAGCGGGACTGCGTGCATGGTACAAATTGGGCCGCAGGCATTCACACAGGCTGGAGGCTTCGAACACATAGCCCACGGCACGCTTTACCGTCCAGGTCAGAGGCTGTACCCTTGTGCTCGGAGTAGAGGAAGGAGCGTCGTCTATGGACACGGTCACAATGGAAATTTACGGGGACTACGCCTGACCCTACGTTTACAATGCAGCCGTGTGGCTGGATAGGGTTAAGAGAGAGTACGGGGACGGGCTACAGATTATCTGGAAAAGCTTTTCGTTGGAGCAGATGAACAATCACGAGGGACCCGATTACAAAGTGTGGGAGCAAGAGGACATCGCCGCGCCGCGCTCTCTTTTGTCGCTGGTAGTTGGAGAGGCGGCCAGGGGGCAGGATACTGCTGCGTTCGAGCGATTCCACCTCGCCCTGCTGACAGCGCGCCACGGCGGCAACTGGCGTATCGCGCTCAATGATCTCGGCGCCATCCTGGACATTGCGGGTGAGGCCGGGCTGGACATCGAGGCACTGAAGCGAGCAGTCGAGGACCCTGCCACGGTGGCACAGGTCGGGCGAGACCACACTGAGGCGGTGGAGCAGCACGGCGTGTTCGGTACTCCGACGTTCGTCTTCGAAGTAGGCGGCGCAGCTTATCTGAAGACCTTTATTCCACCCGAAGCCGAGTCCCTCGCATTCTTCGAGAATTTTGCGGGGATGACGGCTAGTAGCGCCTATTTTGGCGAGCTAAAGCGGCCACAGCCGCCCTGGCCCAAGGGCGCGATCTAGTCAGGCCGCGCGTGCACAGCAATCAACAATGTCTGTTTAGGAAAATCATTGCCAGATCATGACAGTTTGGAGGAGAGGCTGGACATCTCCTTCAACGACAAGAATCTATTGAACCAGGCCCTCGTGCACAGCTCGTTTCTGAACGAGAACCCCGGTGTATTCACCGAATCGAACGAACGGCTGGAGTTTCTGGGCGACGCGATAATCGGCTCTGCCATCGCTGCCGAGCTTTTCTCGACATACGATTCGTGGCCTGAAGGTATGCTCACATCTGGTCGATCGAGCCTCGTTCAGGGCGACACTCTGGCCCGGGTTGCGGGCCGTCTCGGGCTGGGTGAGTATCTGCAAATGGGTAGAGGCGAGGAGGCCGCTGGCGGCAGGAATCGTTCTAACAACCTGGCCGCGACGTTTGAGGCCGTGGTGGGCGCGCACTTCCTGGACTGCGGCTATGACGCGGCCGCCGATTTGGTGCTCAGATTGCTCAAGCCGGAGCTTTCCGAGCTTACGGAACCGGGCGCGTCCCCCAACCCCAAGTCCTTGCTGCAAGAGGCCATCCAGGCCAGGGGTCAGACGGCGCCCTCCTACCGGATCGTGAAGGTGGAGGGCCAGGACCACGCGCGGCGTTTCACCGCGGAAGTGGTCGTCGATGGGGAGCCCATTGGCACTGGTACCGGTTCGCGCAAGGCCCTGGCCGAGCGGGTGGCCGCGGTTGACGCCCTCAAGACGATGGCTGGGGACTCCTAGTCTGGCGGCTCGGAGAGAGGGCCGATGTCCGGCCAACCGTATCCGACTTCGGCCAGGGTCACCCCCCCTATGGAGATTTCCTGCTTCCTGACGGGGAGTCCCCCGAGCGCCTCGTAGAAGTGGCATGCGGGGCGATTCTGCTCCAGTACCCACACGAACATGGATACCATGCCGTTTCGCGCCAGATCGCTGGCCACTGACGTGACCAATCTACGGCCGGCTCCGCGCCGTTGGCTGTCTTCAAGCAAGTGGAGGACGTATAGCTCGCCATCAAGGTCCGGGTCGCCGCTTCGCTCTGGTCCGCCACCGGCGAAGCCTACGACCACGCCGTTGTCATCCACGGCGACGTAGTTTGGATTGGTCTCATCCGCTTCCGATAGGATGCTCTCCCAGACGCCAGAGCGTTGCTCGTAGCTCATGTTGGCGAGGTAGTCGTCGGGGACGATTCCGGGATATGCGGTCCGCCAACTATCGACGTGGACCCTCGCGATGCCTTCGGCGTCGGATATGCGAGCAGGGCGGATCAACATTGGCATGTGTCTGGGACTCGACTTTCCCCGGGAGTGGTTGCGTGGGCACTCTGCCCTTCGACAAGCTCAGGGCGAACGGTGGGGGACCCCACCTTCGCCCCTAGGGAACTTTGACCCCGGATTATGGGTTCCGGTGCAATGTTCCCTCGGGGGAAGGGATTGGGCCCTAGCCGAATGATTGCTGAAGGAACTCTAGGTCGATCTCCGGGTACACGGGGAACCTGGCTAGTAGTTCTGAGACCTGCTCCTGCGCCTGTTGCAAAGCGTCCTCGTCGGTGCGGTACCTAGCCTTGCTGAGGGTGCCCGCGTTCCGGCCTTTCGTGATTTTCGAAGCGCGCGTGTTGGCCAGTACTGTCTTTATGATCAACGCGATCCCTACCATCTCGTCAGGTCCCATTCCCAGGGTGGTGAGGGCTGGGGTGCCGATGCGGAGTCCGCTGGTGTACCACGGGCCGTTGGCATCGAAGGGCAGCGAATTGCGGTTAAGCGTGATGGCGGCATCTCGCATCGCGGACTCTGCCTGTCGACCCGTGAGGCCGAATGGGGTAACGTTTACGAGCATCAGGTGGTTGTCAGTGCCACCGGTGAGCACCGAAACGCCCTCTTTGATCAGAGCGCTTGCGAGGGCCGACGCGTTCTCTACGATACGATTCGCGTAGGCTTTGTACCGGTCGGTGGCGATTTCCTGGAATGCCACTGCCTTGGCGGCGATGACGTGAGGAAGCGGCCCACCCAGGACCATCGGGCAGCCCTTATCGACGTGCTCGGCGAACTCCTCCCTGCACATGATGAAGCCGCCCCGTGGGCCACGCAGCGTCTTATGGGTGGTGGACGTGACTACGTCGGCGTGGGCGACGGGGTTGTTGTCGCCGGTGAAAACGCCGCCGGCGACCAGTCCTGAGAAGTGCGCCATGTCGACCATGAACACGGCTCCCACCTCGTCGGCGATCTCCCTCATCTTGCGGAAATTGATGTGGCGAGGATAGGCGCTGTACCCGGCCAGGAGAATGAAGGGCTTTACCTCTTGTGCCCGAGCCCTTATGGCGTCATAGTCGAGCAGGCCAGTTTCGCGATCTACATCGTAGGAGTAGGCGTCGAACATCCGTGACGAGACGTTGTGACGGTAGCCGTGGGTCAGGTGACCACCGGAGTAGTAGTTCATTCCGAGCAGCCGCTGGTTCCCCAGGGCCGACCGAAGTTCGCCCCATTCGTCGTCGGACAGCGCCGACGGGTCGGTCTGCTCCAGCTTTTCCATGAAGGGGGCTTGGATGCGCGCTGATAGGATGGCCCAGTAGGCGACCAGGTTGGCGTCTGCGCCGGAGTGGGGCTGCATGTAGGCGTGATCCGCGCCGAAAATCTCGACTGCCAGCGATGCCGCCAGGCTCTCGACGGCGTCGACGTTGTCGCAACCCGCGTAGAAGCGGTGGAACGGGTAGCCCTCGGCGTACTTGTCTGTGAGCAGATTGGCCTGCGCAAGCTGCACGGCCAAGGACGAAAAATTCTCGCTGGCGATCATCTTGAGGTTGCCGCGCTGGTCCGCCAACTCGGCGACGATACTGCGGACTACATCGGGTGAGACCGTGGCGATCTGCTGCAGTGATGCAAGGTAGGCGATGAATCCGGCGTCCGGGGCATCGCCGCTGGCGGCTGCCCGGGACAGGTAACTGGCAAGGGGTGATGGATCTGTCATGGTGCTCCTCGACTCTAATCGTGAATGCGGGTCAAAGCTAGTCTATCTCTGGTAAATAGGGGTGTCAACGGGCCTCGCGGGGCTACCGCTAGGAGATCCAAAGAGCACCGCGGGTGGCCCGGTCAGCTGTCCAGAATCTTGCCCGCCATGTGCCCTGGTTGTACACTAACGACTGCCCTCTTGAAACGGTCGCCAGAGGGCGACCTTTCGGGCATGCCGAACGAATTTACAGTTGAGGAAGGGGACTTATTTGTTCGACTCGCAGAAGATCCAGGAGGCTGCGTCGTCTATCATCGAGGCCATAGGGGAGGATCCGAACAGGGAGGGTCTTTCGGGGACCCCACGGCGGATCGCCGCAATGTACGAGGAGCTATTCGCCGGTATGGATCAGGACCCGGCGGAGGCGCTAGCTACCGGCTTCGAAGAGGGCCACACGGAGATGGTGGTCCTCAGGGATATTCCTTTCTCGTCCGTTTGCGAGCACCATTTCCTGCCATTCTTCGGCAAAGTGGATATCGGCTATGTCCCCAATGGCAGAGTGGCTGGCGCGAGCAAGCTGGCCCGAGCTCTTGATGCGCTCGCCCATCGGCCACAGATACAGGAGAGACTCACCAAACAGCTCGTGGACTGCATCATGGACACCCTCAAGCCAGGTGGCGTCGGCGTGGTGATCAGCGCCGAACACCTGTGCATCTCGGTGCGAGGGGCAGGGAAGATGGGGAGCAAGCTTGTGACCCGGGCCAGCCGGGGCAGTATGAGGACTGATGACGCTACGCGTCGCGAGTTCGAATCGATGATTCAGCAATAGTGGAATACACCGCTAAACTATTCGATGGGTTGGAGGCGGCCAAGGCCGAGTGGACCCGACTGCTCGGTCTGAGCGCGGCCAACACCGTTTTCCTAACTCCGGAGTGGCAGCGCATCTGGTGGGGCCATTTCGGAGGCAGCTACAGGCTGCTCATCCTGTTCTTGCACGACACCGACGGCCCCCTGGGGCTCGCACCTCTCGCCGTTCAGGATGGAACGGTCAGCTTCCTGGGTCGCACAGACCTGTTCGATTACCACGATTTTATCGTCGTGGAGGGGCGCGAGCGCCCGTTCTACGAGGCGCTGATCGACTACGTTGAGCGTGACGCTGATTGGCGCGTACTCGAGATGGAGTCGCTTCGTGCGAGATCGCCTGCCCTAGAGCTGTTGCCAGCCTTGGCCGAGGCCAGGGGATTTTCGGTCGAATTTGTGCGGGAAGACGTGGCCCCAGTGCTGGCCCTGCCTGACACCTGGGACGACTACCTGGCCAGCCTCCCGAAGAAGGCGCGCCATGAGCTTCGCCGCAAAGGTCGGAAGCTCGACGCCGCGGGCGACGTCTCCCACACCATGTGTTCAGACCCTCAGTGCGTTCGGGACTGTCTTCCGGATTTCTTTCGACTCCACCGGGAGTCCGGACCGGACAAGGCCGAGTTCATGACTCCTGCAAGGGAGCGCTTCTTTACCGAGATGGCGATGGAATTCGCGTTAAAAGACCAGTTGAGGTTGGCCCTTTTGGAGCTAGACGGCAAACGCGTCGCGGCTTGCATCAGTTTCGACTATCTGGACTCCTACTTGCTGTATAATAGTGGGTATGATCCGGACTTCTCCTATCTCAGCGTTGGAATCTTGAACAAGGCGTTTGCGATCAGGGAGGCCATAGGCGCAGGCAAACGCTATTTCGATTTCCTAAGGGGGCCGGAGCGCTACAAGTACGACCTTGGAGCGGTGGATCGAACGATCTATCGGTTGGTCGTCCGACGGTAGCGGCTTTTTCACCGCGCCTAGTCTTCCGATTTGGAAGAGCTTTGCGAGGTCGAGAGTGGCCCCGTCCCAACCTCTAGCACGGTCGACTGCATCATAGGGCTGGTGGGGCCGTTGGGAGCGCTTGCCGTTCAATCACTGACTCAAACATGACATCATCGGAGCGTGGAATGCACAGAGTGGCAATGTTGAGTATGCACGGATGTCCCGTGGCGCGACTTGGCGAAAGGGACACTGGCGGAATGAACGTGTATTTGTTGATGGTTGCCAGGGAGTTGGGTGAACGAGGGCATCTGGTAGACGTGTACACCCGTGTACACGACGCCAGGGACGCTCAGTTGATGGACCTGGGGCGCAACGCCAGAGTTGTTCACCTGGAGGCCGGTCCTTATCAAGAGACTAAGGCGAGCTTGCAGCAGTACATCCCCCAGTTCTTGGAAAGCTTGAAGGAGTTCCAGGAATCCGAGGGAATCACCTACGATCAGATTCACTCCCATTACTGGCTTTCGGGGCTGGCCGGAATGGAGCTTAGCCGTAGGCTGGGGATTCCCCACACCACGACATTCCACACCTTGGCCCGATCGAAAATGGAGGCGAGGCCTGCGGAAGCCGAACCCGCCAATAGGCTCTCGGCGGAGACACTGGTGGCCCAATCCGTAGACTCCATAGTCGTCTCCACCGAGCAGGAGAAGGATGACTTGGGCCGCCTGTACGACGTGGTTGCCGAGCGTGTCGATGTGGTTCCCGCCGGGGTAGACCTGGACCTGTTCCAGCCCATTGACCAGTCAAAGGCTCGTCAGGAACTGGGCCTTACCGAATCGAAGGTCATTCTGTCGGTCGGACGGGTCGAGCCTCTAAAGGGGGTCGATATCCTGATAACGGCTGTCTCAAAGCTCGATGATATCTCCGACACGCGTCTGCTTATCGTTGGTGGTGAGCCGGGTAGCGACCCGGAGCTTCAGAAGCTTGTGGAGTTGGCGGCGACCCTGGGCGTGGCTGACTCCGTGACATTCACCGGAGCCGTTGAGCAGACCGAACTGCCTAAATACTATAGCGCTGCTGATGTATTTGTTATGCCGTCCTATTACGAGAGCTTCGGGCTCGCGGCCCTTGAGGCAATGGCCTGCGGCACCCCCATCGTCACCTCCAGTGCGGCTGGTGGACCGAAGTCTTTCGTTGATGAAGGCGAGACCGGATATCTGATACCATGGCCTTCTCCTGAGTCCTATGCCGAGCGTCTGGATCAGCTCCTGGGAGACACAGCTACGAGGCAGCGCGTCGGACGAGCGGCCCGGGCCAAGGCGCTAACGATGGGTTGGGACACGGTAGCTTCAGGTCTCTCGCGTCACTATGACCGTGCGGCCGCGGATGCATGGGTGAATGTAGCCGGAGGGTGATACGGTGGATGCCTCAAGGGGCTTATTTGACGATTCGAAGGACGGCGCAACGCCGGGAAAGGGCCTGTCTCTATTAGCGCGTTTGCAGCGCCATGTTGGTCGCCGTATCGTGTCCGGCTTCTTGATTCTTGTCCCCCTGGTAATAACCTTCCTGATACTGCGTTTCGTCTATGTGTACGTGGAGGGTTTCTTCAGTCCTATCGTCGATGAGTTCGCCTGGACTTTTCCAGGGATCGGCGTTGTCATCACCCTCCTACTGCTCTACATCACTGGCGCATTTCTAGCTGGGAAGCGAGTGCGGGCCTGGGAAGACTCCATGCTTAGCAGAGTCCCCATCGTCGGCAGTATATACAGCGTCTCGCGGCAGTCCATCGACGCTCTTTCATCCAAGCACTTCAGCCGCGTGGTCTTCCTCGATTGGCCCCGGCCCGGGGTCCGAGCTATGGGCTTTGTAACCGGACATTTGCACTCGGGCATCGAGGGAAGCGGCGCGATGGTGGTGGTCTACATCCCAACCGTGCCGAACCCTACCTCCGGGATGCTGGCATGGGTCTCTGAGGACGATGTCATAAACACGGATATCACCGTTGAGGATGCGATGAAGGTTGTTTTCTCGGGTGGGATCGTGCTCCCGCCGTTTGAAGCTCCCGCCAGCATATCTGCTGCCATCCCCCTGGAGGGCGAGACGATGTCAAAAGGGCCTCAGCCCTCCTAATCGGCGCAGCTTTCCAGGGGGGAGTCGTGCGGTCCCTATCCCGTGTCGTTGACATCGATGCATGACTCGCGTTATACCCTGATGTACCTGCACATGTACGATCTTCACTGTCACATACTGCCTGGCCTCGACGACGGGCCAAAAGTCATAGATGACACCATGGCGATGGCGCGAGTCGCTGCTCAACAGGGGACTCGTGTCATGGTATGTACCCCTCATCGCAAGGATGTGGGCGAAAATTCGTCCGTGGACCATGTCAGGGATCTGGTTGTGGGAATCAACCGCGACCTGGAGGGAGAGGGCGTCGCGCTGGAGTTCCTGGTGGGCATGGAGAACCACCTGGACCTCGACCTGCCCGCAGACCTCGCCGCCGGTAAGGCTCTGCCTCTCAATGGCACGCGATACTGTCTCGTTGAACTCCCTTTTTTCGGACGCCCAAACTACCTTGAGGACGTCCTATTTCAGATTCAGCTCCAGGGAATTACACCTGTGCTGGCCCATCCGGAGAGGATTGAGGCCGTGCAGAACGATGTCGGTCTGCTAGCGGGGTTTGTCGAAAGAGGTATGCTCAGTCAGGTCACAGCAGGAAGCGTCGTCGGGCACTTTGGCAAGAAGGTGCGTTCGATCACCCACAGCCTGCTACGACAGCAATTGGTGCATATCCTGGCTTCCGACACCCACTTTCCCGCGGGGCCGCGATCTCCGGAGCTCCGAGAAGGGGTCGAGGCGGCTGCGAGCATCGTTGGAGAGGTGGAGGCGGAGGCGATGGTGGTGGATACCCCGAGGCGGATAGTGGAGGACCTGCCGGTCGAGGTAGAGCCGCCACGACATGAAGAAAGAGGGGGGCGACGCTGGTTTTTCTTTGGACGCTAATTGGCCCGGCGGTCCTATTCAGGCGGAGGCCCTTTGACAGGCTCAGTGCGAACGGGCCTTGGCGCTGCTCTACCAACGGCCCTCCGCAGAGATCGTCAGGCGTCCGACCGATTATTACTGAGTAGGGTCCATTTCCCGTTGGCGCTCCTCTAGCCCCGCCCAACCCGGCGTGCGCAGTACCTAGAAGGCCCAGCCTTTCACCTTTGTGGGTGTGACCGTTATTAGTGTGAAGGTTGATTCGCGGTAGGTTCGCTCGGCGTATCGCT
>CAJWER010000111.1 GCA_913030785.1 uncultured Chloroflexota bacterium
CCCAGACACCAGCCCGTAGTCGGCAAAACGACGGTCGGCCGAGCCATAGCTGCCCTTTGTCTGCGGGGTTTCGGCCCTGACAGCCGCGACGCACTCCTCAGCCTCTGCGGCGTCGTGGGCATCGGAAAACAGGATGGCCTGAAAACCGGAGCCGATGGCGCGCTGCGCCACAAACTCTCGGTTCAACCGATCGACCTTGATCATACCGGCCATGTTGTACAGTTCAAGGGCGCGGCCGAAGTGGTCGAGGTCCGGCAGCGTGTAGGGGCCGTACTCGGCGACGAACTCTATGTAGTCGATCAGGCCCGTGTGACCGATTATCTCCACCACGTCCGGTGACGTGGTCATGGTGTGGGTTCCTACCGTCGCTTTGTCATCGTTCAGCGCCTGCCTGAGCCGGTTTTCTCTCATCTCACACTCCAGCCTACTAAGTATTGTTCGACATCACGGCCAAGAGCATACACGCTGCGAGGGAGTCTGGCGACCCCTGTTAGCCAAACAGCGCGGCAATCCTGTCCCCTACTAGCTTTTCTTCGCCGTCCCTCATGCCGAAGACGTGAATCGATATGTAATCCTCCCCCGCCAACTTACGGGTAAACACGGGGGGATCGCCCTTCTTGAGTTGGGCGACAACATCCGAGGCGGTCATACCGGTGATGTCTTGATCGAACTCTAGACGCAGTCCAAAGGCCAGGTGGCCTACCACGTTGTCCAGTGGAGTCACGGTGACACCTAGGATTCCCTGCAATCGTTCGATAATGGCGCCGCTCATGCGCTCGGCGTCGGCGAGTCTGTCCTCGTGGTTCATTGTCAGCCAACGCTTGATCGCCACTACAGCTCCGACCATCTCCTGGCGGTCAACCTTCTGGGGGCGTCCTATGCCTCGTACCTGCCGGCCCTCATAGGCCGCGAATGACTGTAACGCAAGTGTGGATATCATCTTCTTGGTGCCTAGGGCGTACCCGGTGGAGTGGGGGGCACCGATGTATTTGGCCGCAACACACTGGAAGTCGGCCCCCATCCTGACGTACTTGCCAATATTGTCCAGCGGGTAGATCTGGCCCGCGGCGTCGACAAGGACAGGTACTCCATGGCTCTTGGCGACCTCGATGGTGGCCTCCAGGGACAGGGCATCGGGATCTGGGCTTTGCTCCACCGCGAAGTAGTGGACCGCGGCCGTTTTGGGGCCGATTGCTGCATCTAGCTGATCGGTGGTCGTTCGCTCCGGGTCGCCGAACTCCACGAGTCTGGCGCCGGCCAGTTCCAGACACCGGTCGTACCAGTATCGTTGCCTGGTCTGGATCAGTATCTCGTTCTTCATTCCCGTCGTATCGGGGAGCTGCTGGATCCGTTGGTCGTCGGTACCAGCCATTACCGCGGCGGATGCCAGGGTCAAGGCTGAACCTGCGCCAGCCGTGATGTAGGCCGCCGGTACGCCCGTCATGGCAGCTATTGCCGCACCCGCCTTGTCCTGAAGCTCCATTAGGGGGATATATGCGTCGTTGGCGCGTTCCATCGCCTCCCGAACCTCGGCGGGCGGGCTCGATCCACCCAACATGGTGACACTGCCGATCGCGTTGACGATTGGCCGGGCCCCCAACTCCTTGTATATGTCTCCCCATCCGACATCTGTTGCACTGATGGTCAAGTCCTCCCAGGTATGAGTTTTAAGTGGGCCAGCAACGGCCTGAGGCGAGGCCAGCGCACGATAAGGATAGACAAATATGTGCAGAGATACGAAGAATGAACTCCAGATTGTCGGTTTGTACCCACGAACTCGTCGTTCCCCTGCTTTAGTATCTGGAAAAGAGGCCAGTCCTAATCTTCGTCACGCAAACTGAAATTTGAGTGACCGTGGGGCTAGAAATATGCAACCCGCATGTGGGCTGAAAGCGATAGTACATTGCAGTCCACCCCGAGCGGCTATCTTACTACGACACCGACCGTTTCGTGCCCGTGGGCAAAGCAGACCATGGCCCAGACGCAGAGTTCAGGTCCAGGAAGGCACATATGTCGGAAAGATCATCACATCCGCAGATCATGACGAGGGAAAAACTGCTGGCCTCATTGAAGAACCAGGGGATCACCACTCCGGAAGATCTTGTTGCCAGCGTCTTACCCGAGGTTGGAGGCTGGCAATTGATGGCTCATTTGCCAGCCTACAACTACATCGGTCGTCCGAATGCACGTAAGCAAAATACAGAAATACGGGTGGCAAACCGACTTTTGGAGTTGCCTGCAACTCTGTATTGAACAGGCCGGAAGTGCTTCTTGATTTACACCGCTTCCGCCTGACAATACGCTCCACTCACATATGAAATTTTGGTGTCAGAGGGTGTCACTTTGGCAAATTTCGTACGCTGGGACTCTCGGGCAGCGTGATCGGAAGACGTGGATAGGTGTGGCTGTTGCAAGCATTCGGTATGCTGGGCGAATGACGACTCTGGCAGGTTGTGCAGACACACGTTAGGATAAGCCGCATTGAGTCGTCTCTGTGATGCCTTGACCAAATTTCCACTCTCGGAGACAAGACCACCATGACCGAGCGCTACACCCGCGGACGCGCATTAGCGGAGTTTGCGAGGAGGATTGAGCTAAGGTGATTGGATTCCCTGACAAACGCCGAAAGCGATGGCGGGAGCGTGGACTTCTGTTCCGCATCCTTGCATATACGACGATCGTGGCGTGGGGACTCATCATCGCGGTAGCCGTGCTGGCGATGTGTGTGCCGCTCGGAGACGAGGCCTTGGAGAATGAGAGCACGCTCAGGCCAGAGGTCCCTACCCCACCCCCTGGAGATTATCGCGGTGGGGCTGCGGCATGTGCCCTCCTGTATGAGGTTCGCGAAGCTATCCTAGATGGTAAGTTGGACGACAATAAGCTCAGGAGTCGCCTCGACGAAATTCGGCTCTCAGCGACGAATTCCGAACCTGCACTCCTGGAAGCCTCCAAACAGACCGTCGCCGCGGTCGACTTGGACCGAGTGGAGGCATTCCTGGACGCAATCGACGTCATGGTTCATACCTGTAATGCGTACGGGTATAACCCTCCGTAGGGCCTAACCCGCCTCATACGCAGTTCCAAAGCGCCCTCTGTGGGCGATCTGGGATAGGGGCTTGCGTGGTGTTCCTACGCTGCGTGTTTCGTCCAGCCGGTACCCCATAGGCAGCAAGGCCACCAGTCCCATGCTCAACGGAATTCCCAGAATATCCTTGACGGTGCGGTTCTGGTCCTCCATCCGAACGCCCACGAAGCAGGTACCCAAACCCTCTTCCCACGCTACCAACTCCATCTGTTGCAGGGCCCTGCCCGCGTCCAGTTCAGGCCTGTCGGCGCCATCCATCACAACAGCGATAAGAAGAGGCGCTTTGGCAATGAAGCGACCGCTTGTGGCCACGGTACCCAGGGTCGTCAGGGCGTCCGGATCTGTGACGACGACGAAGTGCCAGGACTGTTGGTTCCGTGAGCTAGGCGCCCACCGGGCGGCATTCAGGATCCTGCGGACCACTTGCTCCGGCACGGTGTCAGTCTTGTACTTCCTGATCGTTCGGCGGGTTCTGACGCACTCATACACTTCCATGTGGTTTCCCCCAATTAGCGTTCTCGCCAAATCATAGACCTGTAGCGGCCGCCGGGTCCATCCCGCGCCAGGTTGACACGGTCCTGTGCCTCAAATAGAGTAACCTCGGAAACGGATACCGGAGAATGGCTACATGAAACGCGAGGCCCTCAGGAAACTTATTGTCGGCGCGGTCGCTACGGTTCCCACCCCTTTCGACGATGACTTCAACGTGGACAACGGGCGCATTGCCGAGGCCACGGGGCGCTGGATAGACCAAGGGCTCGTGACAGGCAAGGCCGTCATCAAGGTGGCCGCGTCTATGGGAGAGGGTCCTCAACTGGATGATGACGAGTGGCCAGGGCTGTTGAGCGCGGTGGTCGGGGCGGCCCGTGGCAGGGTCCCGATTGTCGGCTCAATCTACAGTAAAGATACGGTAAGGTCTATCAGGCACGCAAAGCAGGCCCTAGACCTCGGGGCCGTCGCCATCCAGGTCAATCCGCCCCTTAACAGCGATCCCACGCAGGACGACATCCTGCGGTACTACGGCGCGCTGTCAGACGCCGTCGACATCGGCATCATCGTCTACAACAACCCCTGGGCTCCCAACGGGCGCATCTTCATCGAGACGCTCCGAAAAATAGTCGAGTTCGAGAACATCGTGGCGATCAAGTGGGAGCCCGGCAACGACGCCGATTTCGAGGAGGTTTTCGAGCTGGCCTCGACCGTCAACATCATCGACAATACCATCGACCTGGCGCGAGGACGAAGGCTCGGCTCCATCGGGTTCACCAGTATAGGTTCGGGGGCGTACCCGCCGCCCTATGTTCGCATCTGGGACATGCTGGAGGCCGGCCGCCTCGACGAAGCCCAGGCCGCATGGGACATGGTGGACAAGCCGTTGCGCCGTTTCTACGACAAGGTCACGAGCAAGTCCGGGGGACAGGGTCGCGTCACCAAGGGCATGTCCGAGATCATGGGTTATCCGATGGGTTCTTGCCGGCCACCGTCACTGCCCCTGAGCCCGGAGGAGATGGCAGAGCTTCGGGGAATGATGGAAGGCTGGGGCTGGCTGGACGACTAGGGGCCAGAGCAAGGCGGGTCAGAGGTCTGGGGTTTTGGGCCGGGCCTGCCTCGCGTTGAGAGCGACCCCCTCGGATGTGTTGGCGGCCCTGCCTTGTTGCAGGCTGATTTCACTTGGTACTTCTGCGTTTTTCCCACATTTCACCCTCGATAGACGATAATAGATGATGGCACTCCATTGTCTCGAATTTTGTTGGAATATGGTGTGCAAAAGAGTTGATGGCGATCGCCTACCCAGGCGATCGGCGTAGCTTACGGAGGATTCTTTGGCATTCGACATACTGATCAAGGACGGGATGGTGATCGACGGTACGGGAGCGCTGCGCCGCGAGGCCGACGTCGGCATCAATGGAGACCGCATAACGGCTCTAGGGAATCTCTCGGACGCCGAATCTGGTCGTGTCATTGACGCGAAGGGCCTCATCGTTGCTCCAGGGTTTATAGACATGCACTCGCACTCGGACCGCTCGCTGCTCGACGATCCGGGCGGCGAGAGCAAGGTGCACCAGGGCGTGACGACGGAGGTGGTGGGCAACTGCGGCTTCTCTCCGTTCCCTGTCGGGCCTGCCGGTCCTGAGCCCCTGAAGCGTACAGATGCCTCCAATGTGGAGTGGACCTGGACCGATTTGGACGGCTGGGCGACGACCCTGGAGGCGAGAGGGGTCAGCATCAACGTCGCTCCCCAAGTCGGCCACTCAGCACTTCGCGAGGCGGCTTTGCTATCGGAAGACCGCCAGGCCACACCTGACGAGTTGGCCATCATGCGACGGCTCGCAGCCGAGTCCGTCGAGCAGGGCGCTTTCAGCTTTTCGACAGGCCTGACGGTGGCGCCGTCGATGTACGGCGACACCGACGAGGTTGCTGCTATCGCCGAGGCGATATCGCCATACGAGGGCGCCTTCTACGTCACCCATGCGAGGCTATGGGCCGGCAAGCACATGACAGCTATTGAAGAGGCGATGGAGATTGGACGCAGGGCGGGTGTTCCCGTGCAGTACTCGCACATGGCCATCATCGACTCCAGGGCCTACGGCGAAGGCGAGCAGATGGTCGGCATCATCGAGGAGGCCAGGGCGCAAGGACTGGACACGACCTACGACGTCTACCCCTACACTGCCGCTGGGAGCCACCTAGCCCAGCTCGTGCCATGGTGGCTACAGGACGGAGGCGTCCCGGCGATGCTGAAGCGGCTCCGTGATCCGGTCCAGCGTGATAGGGCGAAGACGGATATGCGGGAAAACGGCCATTTCAAGGGGCTCTTGTGGGAGTTCGACACGATTGTGATCAGTGAGGTCAAGACCGAGAAGAACGAGCAATTCGTCGGCAAGAACATACAGGAGATCGCCGATGCCCGGGGCGAAGACCCCATCGAGACATATCTGGCGCTCATTGACGAGGAGGATAGCAAGGTCGGTGCAGTCTTCCACAATCGGGTCGAGAGCGACATTCGGTACTTCCTGTCGCACCCTCTAGCCATGATAGGGTCGGACGGCAACGCCATCTCCCCTACAGGAATATTTGGAAAGGACCAGCCTCACCCGAGATTCTACGGTACCTACCCACGAATTCTAGGGCGATACGTTCGCGAGCAATCACTAATGTCACTTGAAACGGCAATCCAAAAGATGACGCAGGCCCCAGCGGAAAGGCTCCGCCTGTCCGACCGAGGCCGCATTTCAGAGGGCCTTGTAGCAGACATGGCCATCTTCGACCCGGCTACGGTCATAGACCGGGCAACGTTCGAGAATCCTCACCAGCTCGCCGCCGGGATACCCCACGTGCTGGTCAGCGGTGAGCCGGTCGTGCTGGACGGGGTGCACACCCAGGTCCGACCAGGAAGGGTGCTCCGCCGTGGCTCCTAACAGACGACGAGCTCCGAGCCCGCCCCCGGGTCCTGGCGTGAATGGGCCGCTGGTGCTAACGACCCAGCCCGGCTGGGCATTCGCCACGCTGGCCGAATTGCGGTCCCGAGGCGTATCGGAGATAGTGCCGTTTTCGCACCGTGACTCGACAATCGTATTGACGGACCATGACAGTATCGGGCCGTGGAAGTTGACGACCGTGGCTGAGGCGTTCGGCGGGGTAGCGCTCTCGGAGCCGTTCGCCGAAGAAGACGCGACCGCGACTCTTGTGAAGCAGCTCTCGTCGGAGAATTTCAAGACTGCAATCATGTCCTGGTTGCCTCAGACCACCAGCGGGCGACTAAGGCGTTACTCCGTGTCCGTGGAGAGCTACGGGCGGGCTGAGTACACGCGAATGCATCTGGACGATGTGGTCGAGGCCGCTATCCATGAGGTATTCCCCAGGTGGCACCGGGGCGGAGCCGGCTCGCTTCGATTTTTTTGCAAGACCGACCCGGCAATGTCCTTCGTGGGTGTCCAGATATACGCTGGTGTTGGCGGCGATAACGACCGCATGCCTGGCTCGCTCAGGTCCCATCTTGCGGCTGGTCTCCTGAGCCTGGCCGACATCCGACCCAGCGACACCGTGCTCGACCCGTTCATGGGGTCAGGTACGATACTGCATATCGCCTCCTCGACCTTCGAGGCAAACCAAACTATCGGCGTGGAGATCGACTCGGAGGCGTTCGGCATAGCGAAAAATCGCCTGGCTGACCACAATGCGTCTCTGACTCTGGGCAGATTCGAAGACATAGACCTGGCCAAGCTCCCCAAGGGGACCAAGCTGGTCAGCAACGTGCCGTTCGGCGATAAATTCCCCAGCGTGAGGACGGACAACCTGGTGGAGCTTGTAGGGCGCGTAACTCGCGAACGAATTCCTTTCGCGATCCTTTTGGACCGGGGCCAGGCCCAGTATCTAGCCAACAGGGTGAGGTGCCGGGTCAAGAACGTCCTGGTGCTCGGAAGGCCTGCAGCCATCGCATACATTACGCCATGGGTGTAGTGGATTCCGTCGTGCTGACGAGTCCTCGATAAAGCGTCTGGGGTGGGGTCGCGCACGTCCTTGGCTGTGGAAGACGACCCCACCTCCCCAGACACTTCGCGTTCGGTCAGGGTGACATTTGATAGGTACGTTGCGCCTCAGTCCTCCACACGTATTGCCGAGCAGACTTCTCGGACGCCGTCCAGCAAACGCAGGCCCAAAATGGCGCGCTGAAATACCGTCTCCTCGACGCTGCCTGTCAGAATCACCAGCTCGTTCTTGGCAACGTCCAGCGTGGCATGATCCGCGATAACGCCCTCGCCTCGTAGGACCTGAACGACGTCGCTTTGAATCCGGTCTCCGCCGCTCACCGAAAGCCTCAGAAGGTGCCTGGTCTTGAGCCCGACCATCGATTGGATGGTCACTTCCCGATCCAGGTTGACCGGGTTTATTCGACCGAGGCCTACCACGATCCCTCGCGACACCTCGACAATGTCTGCTATCAGGGCACTGGCCGTGGAGGCCGGGCCTGCTCCCGCCCCCCGCAATAGAACCGGTCCCGTCAGGTCGCCATCTATCTCCAGCGCGTTCAGGACACCGTCGACGGATGCCATAGCCGTGCCCTTTCGAACCAGCGCCGGGTGGACCCTGAGACGGATTGCGCCGCGATCCTCGCTCGCGATTGCCAGCAGCTTGATGGTGTAGCCCAGCTGCGCCGCGCATTCGAAGTCCCTCGTCTCCAACCGGGTGATGCCTTCGCAGTACACGTCGGTATCCCGGACTCGGGTACCCCACGCCAGTGAAGATAGTATGGCCAGTTTTCGTGCGGCGTCCGACCCCGCAACGTCGCTCGTCGGATCCGCCTCGGCGTACCCAAGTCGTTGGGCATCCACGAGGGCCTGTTCAAGGCTCGCGCCTTCAAACTCCATTTTCGTGAGGATGTAGTTGGTCGTACCGTTGAGAATACCGCGCAGTGCGGCGATGCGGTTTGCCACCAGGCTTCGGGTCAGCGGGGCTACGATCGGCGTGCCCGCACCCACGCTTGCCTCGAACAGAACGCTCACACCAGCCTCGTGGGCCAAATCAAGTATCTCGGGGCCGTGTCGGGCCATGAGGTCCTTGTTCGCAGTCACAACGTGCTTGCCACTGCGGATAGCCCTGAGGACATAATCCAGCGCCTGTTCCACGCCTCCTATGACCTCCACGACGATGTCCACATCGGGGTTGTCCAGAACTGCATCTGCATCTGCATCTGCCGTGACCAAGTGTAGCGGGAGATCGTCGTCGCGGCGTTTGTCCGAGTCCTGTACCACGATCGCCTCTATGGACAGTGGTGTGCCAACGGTAATGGCCAGATCCGCCGCCCTGTCTCGAAGGACCCTTGCCAGACCCGCGCCCACCACGCCCATGCCCAGCATGCCGATACCGACTGCTCGCCGGGGTGTAGCCTCGGCATCGAGCGTCGGCGCGGTGGTGGTACTGAATGCGGGTCGTATCGCTGGCTGTTCGGCTTCCTGTATCACGGTCTTCCACCTCTAGAGATCAAGAATTTCA
>CAJWER010000112.1 GCA_913030785.1 uncultured Chloroflexota bacterium
TGGGACTCCTAGCCATTAGGTTCCATCAGTTACAGCTAATCACTTAGAGGATGCTGTTGGGATGAAAAGCGAGGATGTTATTAAGGCTTATAAGTTGTTGAGGATAGGTAATGTATTACCAGCATCATTGGCGCCTGGACTTACACTTGGTTTTGTAAGTTGAGGTGCGCCTAGGAGCTCATGAGTTCCGGGAACAAACTCATGAGAATGCCTTCGGTCCTCGTCAGCCGCTCAAGCTATTTCCATAATATGCTTTTCGCAATATGTATAATTCTCGATCACCATCTTGGCGTGGGTGGCCGGGTTTAGACATTTCGTCATAGGTCCACCCTGAAGAGGGTTACCGAGATAGCCGCTGCAAGGGCACTGGGAGTCCCGTATTGGCAAATAGTCGACCGATTGCTGAAGGCCAAAAGACCGGTAGAGGTCGCCCACTTCACGGTCTAGATCGGCGTTCTCCTGGTCCACGTGCTCATTACAAAGGTGGTCTTCCACAAATTTTTCCCTGACCACGCGGGTGGCAGGGTTTGGACACATTACGGGCAATTCAACTTCATCCTCTGGTTGTTCAGCGTTTCGCCACGCACACACATCCGCCTTTGTGTCCCCCTCCCACATAAAGCCGCTGCTGCAATGCTCACACATTACTCTCCCTCCAAGGCTGAACCCCAATTATATTGAAACGGCGCTTTGTCTCTTTTCGACCAGGCATCTTCACTTGAGGTATTCGCAGCATCCTTCAGCGAACTCCTAGTCGTTAGGCTTTATCGGTTACAGCTAACCACTTAAAGGAAGCTATTGGGCTGTCAACATGAGGCAACGGAAAATATCGAGTTCAATCACTTATTTTGAGGTCTTTTGTTGACCGATATTCGGTTTGCAGATCACTATGACGGAACTACACTACGATATCTAAATGTAAATCACCTTTGGATGATGCCTATCTCCGGATAACCTCTCATTCCCTCTACAATCGGAAAGTCCGCGTCCGAATACCAAAGCTCTTGATCTCGTATAGTCAATCCATGTGGGTCAGGACCATCTTTTGACAAGAGTATCCGGTCAATCTCATTGCCCGTATTCTTATCAAATTTAACTATGATCTTTTCAGCTCGATCAGCGCACCAAATCCCGTTACCGTCTAACGCCAACCCGTGCAGCACGTTCAAATTACAGGGAAATGTTTGTAGCATTTCATAAGTGTTACCATCAATCAAAATCAACGACTTTGGATTAAACGCCGTCAACCAAATATTGCCATTATCCCACTCGATCCCATGGATTCCACCACCATCTGGAGTGGGGAAAAAGCCAACCGTTTCACCTGTATCAGGATCTATCTTTCTAACTTTCGACACGTGATTGTCATATTGCCTAGGTGGACGGGCGCTCGCTTTACCATTGCAAGCGGTCCATATAAATCCTCCCCCAACAGTTATTCCTGATCCATTCTCAGTTTCTGTTCCAATAACTCGTTTAACTTTCCCGGTTTCATCTAAAACGAAAACATCATCTGTAAGTTGATCCATCACGAATAATTCATTATCGAACCATTGCAACCCATTAGGCATTCGAACAGGGGTATTGAAGGGAACTGAAACTTCGCTGTTACTCATTAAGATTCCTTACTACTTTGATCGTTGACGTGGCGTATTTGAGAAGGGAAAAGATAAATCCTGCCAGTTGTGTGGGCGAAAATTTGGACTCCTACAGTTAGGCACATTCTATCAACTGCATCGGTGCTATTAGGGATAAGGCTGTTGTGAGGTAGATTGGCGTGGGTCTGGGCCTTCTTGATAGGCATACAGAACGGCGAATCGTCACGACAAAATTATGTTGTGGCTGGACTTAACAGTCGTGATAGCGCCACGCACCTGATTCTATTAGATACAACTGACGTTCGGGGCCTAAGACTATCTTGTCGCCAAGCTTCCATGTTTGTTCGACGTAAGCCCATGGAGAACTCCAACTTTCTACGTTGTAATATCGGTTGGCTTCTTGGGCATCCTTTAACTCCATCTTCAACATCTCCAGAACCCAAGGCCTTACTCTCTCATACACCACCCCCTTGTAGTCAGCCAAGGAAGTCTCGTTTCGGCATATTACAGACCAGCTACCATACAACCCTTCTAACGCCTCGGTGGTGATATCGCTGGCCAAGAACCATGCGTCCCGATTATTTGCCAGCGCAAGTAGTTCCTCTTTCATCGCAGAGTCCAATTCAATTTCCGTTGGAGAAAGACCGCCTCGACGTGGCGCATCACGCTGACTTCCTTTATCACAAGCTACCAGCAGCAACATCAGTGCCGGCAGTAGCAGGAGTAGCGGTATGGACTTCAGCTTCATTCCTATACCCTCCGTTGTACTTAATCTCCATGGGACTCCGAGCCGTCAGGCACCCACCATTTGGCCGTCTCGGCCATGCGGGAATAGTCCACCTCGAAGTCGTCATCAAACGGGGTGGCCACCGTGGTTACAGCGCCGACTATCTGCTGTTTTATCTTGGTCCGGTCCATGCTGTCACTCCTTGATCCGCTGTCCTACGAACACTCACGCTGGCCGAGTCGATGTCGTCGGCCACACTGCCAGCCACCCGACTCAACGGACAGAAATTCCTACGCCGGCAACCACATCTCAAAGAAACGCTGCCAGTTGCGGAACATGATGTTCTCGATGTCATCCTGTTTATAGCCGCGTCCGTCCAGGATCTCCGCCACCTTCTGATAGTCAGCCACCGTATCGACCTCGAAGGGCGCGCCGTCCGCTCCGCCCTGCCCGTCGGTGTCTCCGCCAATTGCCGAGTGCAGCGAATTACCAGCCATCTGACAAACGTGGTCGATGTGGTCGCAGTAGTCATCGAGGGTCACCGCCGACTCGGGAAACACATCTCGCCTCGGCGGTATGTTCGCCCAATCGACTCCCTCTCGATACAACATCCACGTGTCCATCGAGTGGCCGATGACCGCTCCTCGATCGATGATCTGTCGGAGCAGCTCATCCGGTATCTGTCGCTCACCCGGGGTTATGGCCCGACAGTTCTGATGCGTGGAGATCACCGGACCTGTGAAATTATCCAGCTCTTGCCGTATGGATTCGTCCGACGTGTGGGACACGTCCAGGATCATCCCGAGCGAATCCATCTCCCTCAGCAGACCCACCGCGTCGTTCTGCAAACCGCCGTCCGTCCCCGTGCCCGTTCCGTGCGAGTACCGGCTGACGCCGTAGTGTGACAGACTCACAACGCGGAGTCCGCTTTCGTACCACTCGTGGACCTGCTCGGGCCAAAGAATTGGGTCCGCACCCTCCATTCCCAGAACGAACCCCACTGGCAGGTCGTCATGGCTATCCGCCTCGAACCATGCCTTCATATGGTCGCTGAACTCGCCCCGAGAGCTGAGCATCCTCACGTGTCCCTCGGCTTGAAGAATTCGGTAGTACGCAAGCTGTCCCTGGGCCTGGGCATACGACAGCTCATCAGTCCTGACGTCACCATGATCGTGCCCGTCGCGCAAAACACAACCCAGTACCTTGACGATCGCTGCAGCGACCTCCGCCTTCCTCATCTCTGGGATCGTCGCCATGATGCCGCTATCGGGCCGGCCCGGGCTCTCGACGAAATCTGGGCGTACTCCCCTTGCCTGCTCAATCGGCACAGTCAACTGTCGCTGCGAGCGAATCGCTCCCCCGGCCATCGGATAGTCGCCGTCAATAATCAGCATTTTCGACCTCCTGCATTGTCCCCTGGTAGATCACAGTGTTGAGGCATGATACAACTTCACGACGGCGGCACAAACCTGGAACTCAATTGGCTGCTCAAACCCTCTGGCTCCCCATTGACGTGTATTGACCCCAGCATTATCATCGGTGCGTCTTTGCCAAAGCCGCGTTAGACTATCAAGTGAGACTAGACGAGGAGGCCCCCAATGACACGCCTCAGTGCAGAACAGCTCGAGCACTTCCACCGGGAAGGTTATGTAGTCGTGGAGGACCTCCTGGACCCCGAGGAGGTCCTGGACCCACTGGAGGCCGAGTTCGGTACGATACTCGATAGTCTCGCTACCGAACTGTACGATGATAGCGCAATCACATCTACCTACGAGGATATGCCCTTCGGGGACCGCCTGACCCGAATCTACCAGGAGAGCGGAAAAGTACACTCCCAGTACTTCGACTTCTCTCTTCCTCAGAAGAACGTGACCTATGACACCCCCATGTCTCACGGCCCGGCAGTCTTCAACGCACTAACGTCGCCGGTGCTCTTGGACGCGGTCGAGTCCATCATGGGCCCCGAAATCTACTCCAATCCCACTCAACACGTCCGAATCAAACCCCCTGAAGCCCTCACGCCGACAAACCCGGACACGGGACAATTGCAACTTGGTGCCACCCCGTGGCATCAGGACAATGGGGTAGTCACAGAGGAGGCAGACGACACGGACATCCTTACAGTCTGGTTCCCCGTATGGGACGCCGACGAGGACTCCGGATGCCTCCATCTGGTTCCACGAAGTCACCGTGAAGGGCTGAACCAGCACTGTCCCGGTGGAACCGCGACTCTCGCCGCAGGCATTCACATCCCCGACCATCTCTTCCGCAAGGGAGACGCCATCACTGTGCCATTGCGGCGTGGCAGTGCACTTTTCATGCACCGTCTAACCTGCCACGGGTCGCTGCCCAACAATAGCGACCGCATCCGATGGAGTCTCGATCTGCGATACAACCCAGCTGGACAGCCCACCGGACGGGAGGCGTTCCCAGGTTTCGTCGCCCGTAGTGAAGCGCAACCCGAGACGGAGTTGAACGACGCCGAGGCATGGGCTCAACTCTGGCGCGACACCCGTGAGCAATTGGCCCGGGAGAACGATCGCAGCTACAACCGTTGGTCGTCAGACGATCCCGCCTGCGCCTAGCGGCCCAATACCGATGAGATACTCCAGCATCCCCGGCGTCCAATCGGACATTTCGAGGGTGGTAATGGGATCACTAGCGTTCAAGGAAGCCGATTTCGCCAATCCTATATACGATGAGTTCTTCGGGCTCGGCGGGAACTGCTTCGAGACCGCAAGGCACTACGGGAACGCAGAAGAGGTCCTCGGCAATTGGATCCGGAGTCGTGGCCTGCGCAAAGAAGTCGTGCTCATTACGAAGGGCGCGCACACGCCGAACTGCTACCCAGAGGCCGTAACCGAGGAACTGTTCGAGAGCCTTGATCGTCTCAAAACAGACTCCGTAGAGGTGTACTTCCTTCACCGCGACAATCCGGATGTCCCGGTCGACGAGTTCGTAGACGTGTTAAATGAGCACATGAACGCGGGCCGAATCAAGGTTTTCGGCGGTTCTAACTGGACCACCGAACGAGTACAGAAAGCGAACGAGTACGCCACGAGACATGGGCTCGTCGGCTTCACCGCCCTCAGCAACAACTTCAGCCTGGCACGAATGGTGGAACCACCCTGGGAGGGATGCGTGGCCGCGTCTGATACCGACTCGCGCGAATGGCTCACCGAACAGCAGATGCCCTTGTTCCCCTGGTCAAGCCAGGCTCGCGGTTTCTTCGTAGAGGGCCGCGCAGTTCCGGAAGATCGGTCGGACACCGAGCTCGCCAAATCCTGGTATAGCGACGACAATTTCACGCGGCTCAAGCGAGCTCGGGCCCTCGCCTCGGACCAGAAGGTTAACGCGACCGCTATCGCCCTCGCATACGTCCTCCACCAACCGTTCCCAACTTTTCCGATCATTGGGCCTCTGTCGCCCCTGGAGATGTCGACATCGTTGGAGGCGCTATCCGTCGATATAACACCTGCCGAGGTTCGGTGGCTTGACCTGAGAGACCGGGACCAGTAGGAGCGAATGGTGGCCAGTCCTCCCACATCAACAAAGGCGACCATTCACTGGCACAAGGTGATCTGCAAGGAACCAGGCAAATACCTGGGCTGGCCGACCATTTCACAGTTGCCATCAGACGAGTTGATCGTTGTCTTCTCTGGTGGTCGAGAAGAGCACGTCTGCCCCTACGGCAAAACCGAGCTGGTCCGCAGCACCGACTCTGGCGAGACCTGGTCTCCACCTGAAACGGTCAACGACTCCCTCATCGACGACCGTGACGCCGGCATCGTGGCGATGAGGTCGGGAACCCTCGTAATAAGCTGGTTCACCCACCCGACGTGGAAGAATCTCGACCGGATCAGAGAATCCGGTCGCTACCCCGCCGAACAAATAGACGCCTGGAAGGCCCACTGTGACCAAATCAGGCCCGAAGCCAAAAGCCAGGGATTGGGTCTCCGCGCCTGGACGAGGCGGTCATCCGACGGAGGGAAGACCTGGGAGCCGCCCGTCGACTCATCGGCGACCAGCCCTCACGGCCCCGTGGAACTCGCCGACGGACGGCTGCTCATGGTGGGCAACGATCTCCGTGAGGACAACGGCACTTCGGGACCAAAGCCCATCATCGCGATGGAGTCGAGAGACAAGGGCCGCTCCTGGAGCCAAATTGGTACCGCCTTGCCGGTGCCCACCAAAGGCGCCGCATACCACGAGCCTCACGTCATGGAGTTGGAGGATGGAACGCTGATCTGCCTGGCCCGCTACTTGCACTCCGACGACCCGGAGCGCGACCGCTACTTGCGTCAGACAGAGAGCATGGACGGAGGTCGGACCTGGACACGGCCCCACCCGTCCAACATGTGGGGCTTTCCTCCACACATGCTCCGCCTGAGCAACGGCGACGGCCTGGCAACATACGGCTACCGCAGGCGACCGTACGGGCAGCGGGCATGCGTGTATCAGAGGGTGCGCGAAAACCTGATCGGTGGCAACTCATCCGGCAATTGGGACATCGGTCACGCAATCGTCCTTCGAGACGACGGCGATAGCGACGATCTCGGATACCCCGCGACGGTGGAGATGTCCCCGGGCGAGATGCTAACCGTCTACTACCAGGCCGATAGGCCGGGCGAGAAGCCGAGCATCATGGCCACTCGCTGGACCTTGTCACTGGCCGACCGCGGCAACACGCCCGACCTACTCGAATAGCGGGCCAACTCGCCTACTTGAACTGGATCGAGTACAGGTCGGCATCCTTGAGCCGGAAACGAAGCCTGACGGGCTGTCCGGCCAACGCAGAGAGGTCCGCACTCTTCTTCCACGTGACCACACGTCTCAAATCATCGCCCCAGACCTCGTCGCACTCGTCCATCGAGAACCCGTCAATTGTGATACCGCGGTTGTCCTGCACCTCGACGTGGATGCCACCGGCCGCACCGGTAGAGTAGTTAAGAACTAGCTCGCTGCCGTCAAATACGAGTGGTTTCGTCAGCATTTCGCCGCCAGCCAGCCTGGCGTTGACCGACACAAATCCATCGATGCGCAACGTGTACCGGCGCAGCCTCTCTACAGATTCCTGTTGTTCCGCGGCCTCGTTTGAGAACACGGACATCTCCCGATCCGCCCCTTCAATGTGCGAGTCAGTTTCCAGGATACCCAGGCCCTGATAGTTGTCACTGTAGAACCAGTTGTCCTTCAGTTTCAGACCAGGACGGATAAACGACTCGGGCCACATATTGAATTCGATCCCATCGCGGCTGGTCATGAACATGCCGTCCGTGATCGCCGTACCCACCCGGTCTATCCAGGTCGACTTGACCTGGCGGTACTCGAGCTGGGGCAGCGCCAAAGTGGACTCAGTCCATCCCCTGTCAATGTAGCGCGTAGGAAAACCAACGAAGATATGCGGTGCGCGATAATACGGCTGAATCCCGTTGGTATACAGCTCGCTTACACGCCCCGGCGAGTATCCCACCCATTCTGGGTCGGGCCAGTCGGTGAAATCCTGGGAAGTCGCGGTCTTGATGTCCCGTCCATCACGAAATGCACGATGGTATTCGCGGTATTCATTCCGCACCGAGTCCCAAAAGATTAGATTCTGTGAATCGAACTTCCCATCGGTGATTATCGGCTCGTCCTTCATCAGAGACCAGCGGATGCCGTCGGCCGACTTGTACGCCCACAACGCCCTTTCACCAACCGCAACCGCCTTGTAGACGGCGTCTGGCTCACATGCCGGATTATCATCTCGGAATGGCGTGAAGCTTTCGATCCTGAGCCCGTCCAGGATGATGTTGTTGTCGCTGGAGCCCTCGTATTCGATCAGACCCAGCGACGGCTTTTGCCAGTGAACGCCGTCCCTGCTCTCGGCGTAACAGATCACCTCCGGGTGGTTCTTGTACTTTTTTTTTGAAAAATCAATATCCAGCGCCCGATAGTACATCCGATAAAGATCCCCGTCCTGGATGACCGTGAAATAGTTGCACGAGTTGCCCTCCCAGGGCTCGTCGAGAAGCAGCGCGACACCCTGGGGCGACGGCTGGTGCATTCTAAACTCGGCTCCATCGAGGCGGTCAATCAAATAGTCGTCGACAAATAACTCAAGTCGTGAACCGATATCGATTCCCACTGCTTTCTCCTAGCTACGTTCGATAGGCTGAAACGACCCCGGGCCCACCAGCGCGGAGTCGCTGTAGATTGTAGTAAGCCATTGAGGCGGAAGGAAGGCCGTAAAGAGCGCCCCTCAACTCAAACTCTGTGGTAAATTTGCCGGGGAACGACCCGAACATCCAATGGAGGACCCTTATATGCCACTGCTATTCGATATGTCCTGGGAAGAGTTGCAAACCTACGAGGGCATCAACCCTAAGCCCAAAGACCATGACGCCTTCTGGGAGAAGGGCCTCAGCGAGATGGCGCAAATAGACCCTGCGATCGAGCTGACCCCATCGTCATTCCAGACGCCTGCAACTGAGTGCCTCGACATGTATTTCACCGGCGTAGGGGGCGCTCGCATCCACGCCAAGGTTCTACGACCGCGAGAGGCGAAGGAGCCTCACCCTGCCGTCGTGGTGTTCCACGGGTACTCCGGGAATTCGGGCGAATGGAGCGCCCACCTCGGTCTGGCCAGCGCGGGTTACACCGTCGCGGCCCTCGACTGCAGGGGCCAGGGCGGCCTGTCCGAGGATATGGGCGGCGTTAAGGGCGGCACCCTGCACGGACACATCGT
>CAJWER010000113.1 GCA_913030785.1 uncultured Chloroflexota bacterium
CCATCTGGTGTCCTCGTGCGCCGCTCCCACGATCCCCAGCATCGGCCTTGCCGGTATCTTGAGCGTGTCGCTCCAGTGGATCAGCCCGTCGCGTATTTCCACGACCTTGGACTGAACCCCGACGCCGGTGCCTCCCAGCCAACCCGGCATGGCACCATTGGATCCCTGGAACATCGTGTAGCCGATGGGATCCACATCGATGTCGCCGATGTGGACGATAAGCATCTGACCAGGCTACGCCCCCTCGACTTAGATGCATCCGCTCGCCGGGTTGCCTCCACGTAACTTGACCTTTAGAGCCTCGCCATCCGGATGGTTGTCGAGCCAGGGTCCGCGATTGATCTGAGTCTCGACCTCGAACTCCTCGCCCGGTCCGACGTGCAGGGTGGGTGCGTTGTCCGGCCCGGTCTCGAAATAGAGCAGGTCCTTGGTTGCGCGTTGCATGACAGTGACTCCTGGTTAGGTGCTTTGGATGGTGTTCGCGCCGTTCGTGGCAAACATAGAGCAGGCGGATGTGTAGTGCAACTATCCTGTACCATAGTCGCTGCTAGGAGGCCTTTCACAATTGAATCTTCTGGAACATTTGGACGAGTTGGGAGGTCTACCAGGTGATCGGGTAGGCCTGTTCGTCGACTTCGACGGAACCATCTCACACTTGGTCCCGACGCCCGACGATGCCGTCGTCTCACACCGTGCAGCCAACGCCTTACGTGGGTTGTCTGGCAAGTTGGCTCTGGTGTGCGCGATCTCCGGTAGAGGTGTGTCGGATCTTCGGGCAAAAGTCGGCATCGACGAGCTTGTCTACGTGGGCAATCACGGCGGCGAAAAATACGAAGCCGAGTCGCTGGTCGTTGCTCCCGGGATGGCCGAGTACGAGGAGCGGATTGTAAGCCTATTGAGCGCGCTCCGGCGACACGTGGACAGCCCTGGAATCATCTGGGAAAACAAGAAATACAGCGCCGCTGTTCACTTTAGGGCCACAGACCATCCAACTAGCGTCAAATCCGCCCTGGCTGAGGCCTTATCTATCGTCGACGAGGTAGACGGACTACAGGTCTTCTGGGGCAAGATGCTGCTCGAAATCCGCATACCAAATGGCGTCCACAAGGGCGACGCCTTGCGTGAGCTGGTCCGGGAACACCGCCTCGACGCGGCGATATTTCTGGGCGACGACATGACAGACCTGGATGCCATGGAAACGCTACGAGACATGCGGGAGCACGACGGTCTCCGAGGCATCAGCGCGGTCGTAGCCGACGAGTCCACCCCGGAGATGTTGCTCAGTACGGCGGACTACACTCTCAACGGGGTCTCATCTGTCGAAATACTGTTGGACTGGCTGCTTAGCGCGTCGCAGGGAAACTCAACCACGGCGCAAATCACATAGACGCTAGATCTTTGTCGCAGAGGTCGGCTCCTACTGTCCTGCTACGGTCACCGTTGCCTTCATATACGGGTGGATCGTACAGTAGAATTCGTACGTCCCGGCTTCTCCGAACGTGTACGCAAAATCCTCGCCGGTGGCGAGCTGTCCGCTGTCCCAGATGTCGGTGGGCTCCTCTGGCGTTCCAGAGGTGACGGTGTGGGGAAATGGGTCCTGATTGACCCATCTCAATATGGTGCCCCGGGCTATGTTCACAGACCGGAACTTGAAGTCGAATATGGCCTCGTCGACCTCCACGTTGGGTCCTCTCACCGGCGCTGAAATTTCGGTTGCTGCAGGTGGAAGGATCGGAGTGGGTGTCGGTTTCTCGGAGTCAGCACCACACGCAAGGATGAGCGCCGCCAGCGCGGAGAATGCAATCACGATAGTGCCAACTCCAGCAGGCATGTAGTGCTTCTTCCTCCTCTCCCTCTAGGAAGAGGACTGAGGTGAGGGTGAATAGAACGTGAGGACGATTGACGAGGCTGGCCGCCAGGAACCTACGAAATATCGCCTACGCGACGCTTCTTAGCGGAACGTAAACACCGGCTGGGTCCACGCCTTCTTTCCGTTGGTATCGTGCACTGTGGCACGAACGTAGCCTTCGTCCCCGCTGATGTCGTACTTTGCGTCCATGCCAGTCTGCTCGTGCAGTAGCTTGCCGTCGCGGCCGGTGAACGCGGTCGTGAATTCCGTATCCTGATCAGGCTCGATGGTGAGGCTGACCTGCTCCGGGCTCATGTCGAGTTCGGACAGAGCCACCCCTGTCGAGGCGTAGAAATCACCAGCGGCCATGGCGTCCACGATGGCTTCTGAAGACAGCACCTCAGCGCGAACCACGACCCAGCCTCGCCCGGGGTTTGCCTGGTCTTGCCCAAAGTCGCTGTAGTTATGCGAATCGTCGGACGCCACCCCGAATATCGCTCTGCCAGCGCTCAAGACACGATCCCATATCTGCTCGTAACTAGGTCGTCCGGGTGCGCCTTCCACATTGGCGACGTGCACGCCGTTGAAAATCTCCAAGAGGTTGGCGCCGACAACCTGCTTTAGGGCTTGATCATCGAATGCCCACTGGTAGTTCGGATGGTTGATCGACGCTATTCCACCGGCCTGGTGTATCGCGTCGACATTGGCCTGAAGGGTAGAGACGACATCGTCCGCGTCGATCGGCTCGACCATTCGGTTGATGCCGATGCCGTTGATGTGCACGGGTACAGTCCCCTCATTGAGCCTTATCGAAAGCTCCTCGCCGGGCACCATCAGGGGCCTCTTGAACCGTCGCTGTCCTTCGGCATAGTCAATAATAGTGAGGTGGTTGTGGTCGCTCAAGACCAGGAAATCGTAGTCGTGTTGTCGGTACCAGCGCACCACTGTCCGAGGGTCCGCGTCGCCATCCGACTCGCTAGTGTGGGTGTGAATGTTGCCCTTGAACCATCGCGTTTTCGCCATTCGATCCCTACTCCCCAAGAAAAACTGGCTGGGTCCAGGCCCGCGCGCCCGTGGAGGCCCTGACCGTTGCGCGGACATACCCCTCGTCACTCTTAATCTCGTACCGCGCATCCTGCCCTACGACCTCGAGCAGCGTCCTGCCACCCTTGCCAGTGAAAGTTGTCCAGTGGACGGTTTCGCCGTCGTCTTCGATGCGCAACTCTATCGAGCCGGTCGTCGTGTCAAGCTCTGACAGGGCAATCCCTGTCGATGAGTAGAAGCTGCCCGTGGCCAATCCGTCCACGATCGCATCCACCGATAGCTCCTCGGCCCTGACGACGACCCAGCCGCGTCCTGGGTTGCTCTGGGTCGGCGACCAGTCGTGATAGCGGTGCGAGTCGTCCGTGGCAACGCCGAATATGGGCCTGCCCGACGTCAGGACGGCGTCCCAAATCTCGTCGTTGCTCGGCTTTCCGGGCCCACCGTAGATGTTTGTCTTGGGGTGCCCGTTGTACACCTCCAACAGACTGGCGCCAGTGACCTGCATGAGCGCCTCATGGTCGAAGGCCCAGCGGAAGTTGGGGTGGTTGATCGAGGCTATGCCACCGGCCTGGATGATGGCGTTTACATTGGCCTGGAGAGTTGCCACGACGTCGTCGGCGTCTATCGGCTCAACGACCCTGGAGATGCCAATGCCGTTGATGTGAATCGGGACCGAGCCGCCCTTGATGTTGGCGGAAACCTCTTCGCCCGGCACCATCAGCGGCCTCTTGAACCGTCTACGGCCCGATCCGTAGTCGAGCAGGGTCAGGTGATTGTGGTCGCTGAGTACCAGAAAATCGTAGTTGTGCCGGCGGTACCACCCCACGACTCGCTCCGGCGTGTCGTCGCCGTCCGACTCCGTCGTATGGGTGTGGATATTGCCTTTGTACCACTTGAGCTTCGCCATCGTTGCTCCTGGGCCCGACGGGGCTTGGTCGCCTCGGAGCCGCCGTCCGCTTCAGTCGCCGCCCGGACGCGAGTATATATATGGGGAGAAGCCAGTGTCAACGCACAGGCTGGCCTATTCTGAAGCGCTATTGTATTCAGGGGTCTGCCATTCTCTGAGCGTGTGGTCACCCTCTACCTTGGATGTCAACTGGGGATCGATGGTTGGGAAACTGGATGAAGTCCGAGTCTCCTCGGTCACCCGCTCCACCGACTGGCTGGATGCCCAGTACTTGTCCCAGTCCAATAGCTTCAACATCTTCGGCTCCGAACAAACCCAGTAGCTGACGTCCGTTTTGCTATCTGCCGCCTCTTTAGGTTGCGGTGGCTGTAGATGTATTCTTGCCCAGAGACCTCTCCTCTTTTCGATCATGTTTGACTGATGCCGAGGCGCGCCATACCATGTCGCCGGGATATTTGGGAATTCACGCCGATATCCAATTCGCAACTTGACAACTCTTCCTGATGCCTGGGAGAACAGAGGACGGTGGATCTGCTGACTGAACGGTCTAAGTCGGACCGAAGATGTTTCGCATTGACTGGTGGCCCCGGCGTGGGGAAGACGGCACTGCTTGATCATCTTGGATCGATGGGTTTTGCCACCGTCAGGGAGGCGGCCCGAGACGTCATCCAAGAGCAGCTTCAACTCGATTCCAATATCCTGCCCTGGCGCGACCAGCGAGCGTTCCAGCGCCATGTGCTTGAGCTTCAACTGGAACGTGAGGATGCGGCCGATGGCCCAGTCGTGTTCACGGATCGTGGCATTCCCGACGGGATCGCGTACCTCAGGGCCTACCACTTGAGTGTGTTTCTCATAATGCTCGAGCACGCGCGCGACCGATACGATGGCGTCTTCCTGATCGAACCTCATGGCGAGTATGTGGATGACGCCGAGCGTCGGGAGGATGCCGAGGAGGCGCTGATGCTCCACGCGGTCCTCAAGGAGACATATCAGAATCTGGGATATGAGCTAATCAGTGTTCCGCCAATGCCGGTTGCGCGCCGCTCTAAGTTTGTCATAGAGCGGATAGAAAATATGATAACTACCACCGAAATGATTGAGTCGAAGCAGCTAAAAGTACGCTGAAATATTCGGTCTCGGTGATCCCTACGTACTCTGTGGTGAACCGTCCCGTTCCCAGAGCCTAGTTAATGCTTGCAAAGTCAAAGACATGTCCAGGACTTCGTACATTCATCAAGTGTGGCAACCCAACCCCACCATCGGCCTCCCGTAAAGCCTGATGGGACCCTCCGCTTCGAATCCTCATATTCGTGTCCAACAGGACCCTTTTTCAGAGCTCCCCCCGACAGGGGCCAACCGGCAATCTGTAGTCAACCCCCCTTTTCGGAGCGACTTGATTTCTCTTAGTCAGGTTACGAGAGTAGAATAGACCGAACCATCCGGACCACAACGGCTACGTTTCCGAGCCGCCCGAGAATTGTTGGTCTGTCGCTGTTAGTGGATGGGCACACCATCGGTATCTTGCCCATGGTCGTTGTGGCCTGAGAGGAGGGAATCAATAGCGTGTTCTTGCCGGAGCAGGAGGCCCACGAGGTTCATCAGGCCTCAGGAGTTCGTCCGGTACGCCTGCGAGATGGGCATCGCTCACGCCGCTGTGTGAGCCGTCTACATCTTGTGGTTTCGAGGCCGAATAGGGTCCATCCTGAACGGACTATACGTGATATTGAGGTGCGGCGTCTCGATCCTTGCGTGATCGCTGTGCCGCGACTCCATGAGCGCTTCCAGCGCGCCGGTTACCAGTAGTGTCCGCTCCACAGGGTATTGCGGTTCGCCTGTCAGGAACATCTCTTGCACGTTAAGGCCGAGGTAGCTGAAGGGCTGATGCCTGTCGGCTCCGGGATTCAGTCCGGTCGATACTATGGCCTCGTTCGCACGCGCAGCATATCCGAATCCGCGCAAATGGCCCGGGAGCAGCAATACCGTTGCGCGGAGCCCGTCCGAATAATCCAGTAGAAACGCCGCTGGATTCGTGCAGTTGTCCTCCATGTGCCCCGCAGCCTTTGGCTGGACGCGATCTACTGCGGCTTCCGCCAGTTCCCGCGACCAGACGTCACTGCGCCCTGCCGCCCACACCGCATCGCCCTCCAGACACTGCACCGCGGCGATTCCGGTCTCGCCGCCACTCCGGCGTTCTATCATGCACTGGAGTGTCTCCAGCGCGTGGGAGCCGTAAGAGTCGAGACCGGTGACGTAGGAGTTGATGTAGCCCACAGACACCGCGTCCGTGATCGTTGCGCCGATCTCGTGCTCAAGCTCCGGGGAGCGTTCTACTACGGGCAAAGACGATCCTGCCATGAATGGCACGCCCAACTCCTGGGCCCGCGTGTACATCCACATAGCGTCCCGCCAGTTGAAGGCCAGATGCTTGTCGTTGAAGACCGGAACAGAGCGGTCCGAGCTGGCGAACACGCCGCAAATTTGCTCGAAGAAGTGACGACGAGGGTACAGTCGCTGCTCTTTCTCGTTCCTGGCGTAATCGCCGTGCTCGCCAATCAGGAGAATGCCGTCCACGGCAAGTCCCCCGTCCTGCCAATCTGCGGCGGTCGGCCAGTGGGCCTGACTGGGAGGCACGAGGGTTAATGCACTACGGATGCTTGGGTACACGGTGATGCCGTGGGCTTGGGCCGCTGCCATGCCCACATCGGCGCCGTGCACCTGGTCCATGTAGATGGACACCAGGTCTACGCTGGGACTGATAAGGCCGTTGACGGTAGGGAAGCCCTCCAGAAACTTGGACGCGATTAAGTCGGCGTGCGAGCCCTGGAAATAGGTGGTGACGATCGCGGCAATCTTCTTGCGTTCGGGCATATTACTCGCTGGTCCCCCGGATCTGGATCCCACGACGTGAATCCTCGTTGGCGGCATAGGACGCCCCTAATATGACCATCAAACCCCAACCACTAGCCCCCAGCCCCCAATTCCAATACCCTTGCCGCCGTGCCCCCCATTATCATCTCCCTGTCATGGGGGCTCAGGAACTCGCAGTACTTCTCTATCCATTGCCGCGACTGGCTGTAGGTGCAGAACCGGTTTTGGAACGGCATGTCAGTGCCCCACATGAGGTGGTCCGATCCTATGCGCTCCACCATCTGCTCAAGGGTGGGCCAAACCTCGCGGTAGGGGAAGTCGAACATGTCACCGAGGCGCACTGGGAAGCAGACCTCAAGGTTGCAGTTGTCGCTCTGAAATGGTTCCCATATCCCCTCGGGCAAGACGATCTTGCCGTCATCGACAAACAGGCGCCAGGGGAAGCCGTGGGTGAGGCTGCAGACGGCTTCGGGGTAGCGCTCCATCCAACGCATCAAGATACCGAGCTCGTTCAGGTAGCCCTGACGTTGCTCCTCCTCGGTCAGTGAACGCTCGCGATATCCGGGGCCTGAGCCGAGGGTGAAGAATATCGGAACGCCCAGGGATGTGGCTGCCTCCCAGAAGGGACGGCAGAAGCCATCGTCCCACGGCTCATCGCTGACCATGTATGTGAAGGGATTGATCTTGATGGCATGCAGGCCGTCAGTCTTGATGGCTGTGGTCAGCTCCGCGATGACTGCATCGGGTTCGTCCCTGATGCGCCACTCGTCCACCGGGGCCATCGACACGAACCGATCGGGAAACAGCTTCACGCACTCCGACAAGTAATCGCTGCCTCGGACCAGCATCGGGTCTGTGTGGATGAGGGCGACGTCGACGCCGGCGTAGTCCATCTCGCCAATCATGCTGGCGGGCGTGAATTCGCCGCCGAGCACGTTCGGAGGGAAGTACTGCTTGGTGTGCTCCTCCCCGTTATGGTCCCAGACAAACCGGCCGCGAAGGTGGTCGAAGCGGAACCCCTTGTCAGGCATCTCGTCGATGTCCGATGATCCTTCGGGCGCAAGAACTGACGAGTCGGATGGGGCTCGGTCCCGTGTTCTGAACGCGGGTTGGTGGTGGCTGGCGTAGGCTGCTTGACCCCACCGCAAGTGTTCCCGCCCGCTGGCGTGTCCCGCCGGCGAGTCTACGGGCTCGAATATGTAGACGTGGGAATCGACGATCATGTTGTTTTGCCCCCTATTTGCGCTGTTCGCCATCGTGAGCCGCCCGGGTAGTTCACAGACCTGCCCTCCCTCGGGATCCATGCGACGACATTCTAGCCCGGTGCACTCCTCGCGCGTAACCTGTGAGCGAGACCAAGGGCGAGCAGGGCCGCGATCAGAGCAGTCCCGACGCCTACCGTGACCAACTCGAAAGTTTCGCCGATAAACTTCTCTATACGTTCGCCGTATATCATGACGAGAACGCCGATGATCATGAAGCGGGCGCCGCGGCCGATGATGGAGGCGATGATGAATGAGCGGCGGTCCATGTCCAGTACACCCGCCGTTATCGCGAACACCTTATACGGTATCGGCGTGAATGCCGCGATTATGGTGGCCCAGACACCGTAGCGCCTCAGCCAACCCTCGGCAGCGTCCACGATTCTTTCGGAGAAGAAGCGATCGAGTATGGGCCGGCCCAGCCTGCCGCCCAACCAATGGCCCGCGACGGCCCCCGCGACGGAGGCAATGGTGACCATGATTGCGAGCCAGATAGCCAGATGCTGTTGTAGTAGGGCTACGAGGACCAGCAAAGGGTCCGGCGGTATGGGGAAAAATATCGATTCGGCGAAGGCTTCGACGGCCAAGGCCAGGATCGCCCACTCGCTGTCCGCGAAGGCGATCACCCAGTCGGAGAGGCTGTGGAACGCCTTTATCACTGCTGCTGGTCGCCGCCGGGCTCGATTGTGACCTCAAAGTCGTAGGTCCCGCCACCTACCGTTGCGGTTATGTGCTCAGGCGTTTCGGCGGGTGTAGAGCCTGCCGAGGGCGCGCGGGTCAGGCTCTTGCCATTGGCGTCTGTCACCTCGAAGCTGATCCCGTCGACGGCTACTGCGACGCGCTGGTCCACCTCAGGCGGGCCCGCAGCAATCTCTTCAAGTAGGCGAACCTGCTCACGGAGCAGTCCCTGGGCTTCCTCTATGTCGATTGTCGAAAAAGTGACGGTGTTGCCTGGCACTGCCTGTGCCATACGATCCACGTCGACGCTTATCACGGTCGCGATGCGGGCGTATCCGCCCGTCGTCCCCCGATCGGCGAGCAGTATAG
>CAJWER010000114.1 GCA_913030785.1 uncultured Chloroflexota bacterium
CTACCACTTCGACGACGGCATATACGGGGCGCGCTACTTCGAGTACGGCAGGCCCATCGACCCCGAAAACAGAAGAATCGTAGGCAGGCACGTCGAGCATGGATTTCTGGCGGAGGCGCCGGATACGGTGCTACTGCTGCTCAGGACCGACGCGGACGTGATCCGAAATCGCATGCAAGAAGCTCCCCACCCCGCAGGCGTGCTTCAAGAGCAGGACATCGAGTTCATACAGGGTCGGTTCGAAGAGGAGTTCAAGGCTTCCCTCTTCAGTCGAAAGTTCGTTCTCGACACCAGTTCGGCGACCCTCGACGAGACCATGGCGGAGTTTGCAGAGGCCATCCAGCCCCACCTGAGCGAGGTGGATCGTTCGCGAATACTGGCCCACAAGGCGCTGACGGGCGGCGCGGGGTAAGCGGCTTCAACCGAGAGGATATTTGTCGGACTCATGAAGAGGGCATCGCCCCGTTGCCGGTCCGCAGCCCATTAGGAGACTCACCAAATGAGAGAAAACCTCGCAAAACGCCTGGCGACCGGTGAAAAAATACTTCTGGACGGCGGAACAGGTTCAGAGATTCAACGACGGGGCGTTGGTGTCTCCCGAGGCTACGATGCAAAAGGCAACATCGGACCCTGGTCCAGCGTCGCCAATATGACAGCGCCAGATGTCGTACGTCAGGTCCACAGTGACTATTTGGTGCAAGGAGCCGATATCGTCACCACCAACACCTTTTACGGTAGTCGCAGCCGCATGTCGGTCGCAGGACTGCAGGATCGGTGGGAGGAGTACAACCAGCGTGCTGTGGGGCTCGCCCTTGACGCGCGTGACGCGATAAACCCCCGTGCCCATGTAGTGGGCGGCATAGCACCATCACCCGGCCCGGTCGACTCCTACGACGATCTGCGAGCCCACTCCGAGCTTCTGGCTGACGAGGGCGTCGATGGCATGCTCACGGAATATCTCGGTACCGTAGAGAAGGTGCGCCAGGCCGTTCGCGCGGCTGCCCCCACCGGACTGCCGCTGCTGATTGGCCTCTGTCACTTCACACCCGACGGGAGGCTGAGCGCGGACGGCGGGTCTATGGAGCAGGTCGTCGAGGCGATCACCGACGAGGACGTTCGAGTGGACGCTATTTTGCTCATGTGCAGCCGTCCGGAACAGATCTCCCAGACCCTTCCTCATTTGCGAAAGGCCTTTGGTGGTCCCATCGGTGCCTACGCCAACATCGGCTACGTAGGATCAGAGGATGCAACCGGCGACGATCCAGCTCGGGAACTCCGCGCCTTCGATATCGGCGAAAACACGCCCGCTCACTACGCGGACTTCGGCAAGGAGTGGCTCGACATGGGGGCCCAGATTATCGGGGGGTGCTGCGCGACCACTCCGGACCACATAGCCGCACTCCGTCCAGTCGTCAAAGGTGCGTAGCAGTCCCGGACCCTACAGCCTGGTTATGGGGCTTAACCCAAGTTCGGGCTAGGAGACCGTTGTCTGACGAGCTCGCCACGAGCGTGGTTCCAGATTCACCGTTCGTCCTGAGCTTGTCGAAGGTGAGAGCGCCCATGCGATGTGTCAGGCGCAAGGCCCCAACTACGAGACCGGCGCCTCGGATGCGGCGTTCTCTCCCGCTAAATGGCCGCTCGTGAATGCCCAGGACAACGCATGGCCGTGGCCAGCAATGAGGACATTGGACGCGCCCGTTATCCCAGCGGCATACAGGTGCGGAATAGCATCGCCGTCGATGTCGATCACCCGCATCTCGCGGTCGATCTTGAGCCCCCCGCTGGAGCCAATATTCGGTCGCAGGGGACCTACGGCGTAGAAGGGGGACACGGAAATCCCCGGGCCGGGAGGTGTCTTCCCAAATGGATCTGGTTGCGTGCCAGCGCCCGCCTTGGCAGTGACACCCATGTCCTCCTCCAGGGCCCCCACCGGCACACGCAGTTGGTCAGCCAGTCCTGCCAGGCTGTCAGCTTCGTAGAAGTAGTCGGTCCTTTCGCGAAAGTCGTCGAGGTATGCGTAGGCGATCCCCGGAAAAGTGGACAGGAATAGCTTGCCGTTGCGCAGCCACCCGTCCCTGATCCCCGGCGAGTCATCGGCCTTCGTGGCTATCCGTGCCGCAAGCCGGGCGTCGAAGACAAGGAACGCGGTTCCTCGGGGCTGGCGGCTCGTTGCCAACTCGGGCGCTTCCAACTCATTGGTAAAACGACGTCCATCGGTGTTGACGAGGACCGCCCCCTCCAGGAACAGGCGTGGTTCGGGACGCACGTAGGGGGGCGAGGCTGTGCGGAAAGCCGGTTTGTCTGCGACACCCATCCCGGCCGTAGCCGCCCCGAGAGCCGTTGCCAATACAATCCCGTCTCCGGTGGCGGACTCGAGGCTGGGCTCAATCTCGGACATCTCGGCTGGACGGCCGTGGGCCCGCGCCAGCTCCTTGTTAGCTCCGAAATACCCCGTGGCCAGCACGACGCCGCGCCGCGCCCTAATTGCCTTGAACTCGTGACGCTGCACATGGCGAGTCACGATGCGCGAGACGTTGCCGTCTTCGTCCCGCTCCATCTCCTGAATCGTCGTCTCAGTACGTATCGTTACCCCGGCGTCTCGGGCGTGCCGCTCTAGTGTCTCGATATAGACTCCGGCGTCGGGCAATGCGTTGTGCATGCGCCGGACCGTGTGTGGGGGTTCGGGATGCGGCCCCGTATACGAAATCCCCATATCGATGAGGCGTTGCAAGGTTGCCGGGGAGCGTTCCACGAGCAATCTAGTCAGCTCAAGGTCGTAGTCCTCTGGACTCGTTCCGGGTGTCCGGAACTCCAGGTAGTCCCTGAAATGGGTCTCCACGTCGTCCTGAACGCCTGCGTCTTGCTGGAGTTGCGTGCCCGCCGCGGATATTGTGCCGACAGCCATAGCGGTCGCCCCACCCAGTCCGGGCATCTTCTCGATCAATAGGACCTCTGCTTTACGCTCAGCAGCGGTGTAGGCCGCCATGAGACCGGCCCCCCCGCCGCCAGCCACAACCACGTCCCACTCCTCGTCCCACCAGGCTTGTGACGTCAATAGACTCCCCCAGGAATGCTCAAGATCCGCCGTGCTGTATTGCTGCCACCTCGGCCACCAGCAAGTCCAAAACGACACCCTCGTCTAGAGACGATGATTTAATGCTCAGGTCGGCCTCCATCAGCCGCCGATGGATCTTCACGAGCTGTTCCGGCCTGAATTTTCGCTCCTGCTCCATCGTCTTTTGCAGGGGATATCCCGAGAGGCCAAGACGCTTGCCGCGCTCGGGGGCGGGGACCCGCCGTGCACCCAGGTCCTTGGCCAAAATGAGAAGCCTCACCTGCCTCGACAACATCGCAAGCAGGTATCCGGGCGATCCGCCTGAACCTAGTATCAGGTGGACCATCCTCGCCGCCGATGCGAAACGTCCCTCTAGGATGGCATCGACCGTCGCGAAGATGTTGGCGTCCCTGGTGTACGACACTATCTCAAGGACATCCTCGTGGCGGATGGGCTCGCCGGACCTGTACAGGGCCAACTTCTCCAGCTCCCCCGCTACCACCCTCAGGTCGCCGCCGATGGTCTCGGCCAACTCGTCGACAGCATCCGATTCTATATCTGCGCCCAATGAGGCGACCCGCGACCGAATCCACTGCCTCAGCTCCGTAGGATTTGGGCGCGAAAACAACCGTGAGTGGGCGTGAGGCTGGACCGCCTTGAGCAGTGGGTTCGACGTGGACAGCGCGCTGTCCACGAAGACCAGGTCTGTGGTCTCGGGAACGCACTCCAGGTACTCCGAAAGCCCTTCCCACTCCCCGAGGCCCGCCGTGGCGCTATCAGACTTGGACCGCGAACGTGAAGGCCGGTGCCTCTCAAAACGTGTCAGCAGGCCCCGGACTATCACAAGCCGCTTGTCCGCGAGAAACGGCACCGTGTCACACGTGGCCATCATCTCCGCCCGGCTGACCGCCGCATCGAACGCCGCAGTGTTCACATCACGGACATCAGGAAGACCCACCTCGCTCCTGAGTGTGACGAGTGCCTCATCAATGGTGAAGTCATCGTCGCCGTAGAGTAGGTATATCAATGGGCCAGCTTTCCTTGGTCTGGAGAGCGAGATATAATAGCACGCGGAGTCGGTAGGAGGTGGAGGATGTTGCTGCGAGGGCTGTACCAGCTACTTAGCATGACGGGCATACCTCGACTCGTCTTCAGACTCATGATGGATCGGCGGGTACCCTTGTGGACCAAGTTCATCATTCCCGCTGGAATCGTCTACCTGATTCTGCCCTTCGACGTGCTGCCCGATATGGTACCAGCATTGGGTCGGATCGACGACCTGTTGGCCATCGTGTTTTCAGTCGGGCTGTTTCTCGCGCTCTCGCCCGGGAAGGTCGTATCGGAACACATTCGCGGGACACCAGCCGGGGACGGTAATGATTCGAATGATGAGGACTCCCCGAAGTCGAGCGTCGTAGACGGTTCGTTCCGCTATCTCGACGACGACGAGCGTGAAAAGAGGGGATAGTCGCGTTCCGACTCGAAGGCTTCTGTCGCCTGCCGCTCGCTATTCAATTTTAAGATCACTCAGTCGGAGGTCGTCGTAAGATGGATATTGGTATCGTGGGTTTGCCCAGCAGTGGTAAGACCACCATGTTCAACGCGGTCACGCGCGGCTCGGTGGCGGTCGCCGACCACTCTGGCCGGGGCAAGCCCAACGTAGGAGTCGCCAAGGTCCCAGACCCGCGGCTAGACAAGCTGGTCAGCATATTCAGTTCGAAAAAAAGGGTCGCCGCGGAGATCAAATACGTGGACGTGCCGCCTCCCCCGGAGGGTTTCGGCAAGACACGCGGCATCTCCGGCGAATACCTCGGGCACCTGCAGCTCGTTGACGTACTCATGGTGGTCGTCCGAGCCTTCGAGGATCCCGCAGTCACCGGCGCCGAGGACGGAATCGATCCCGTTCGAGATGCAGAACTCATGCTCTTGGAGCTCGCCTTTGCCGATATCGAACTGCTGGACCGCCGCCTGTCACGGCTCATCGAAAGTGCAAAGGGAGCCAGGGTCCAGGAGCGTGAAGGGCAGGCCAAAGAGCGGGCACTATTGGAACGGCTCAAGGTAGGCCTGGAGGATGGCGTCCCAATCCGAAAACAGGAATTCACCGAGGACGAGTCCCGCGCACTCCGCGGGTTCAACCTGCTCACCGACAAACCAGTAATTGTCGTTGCCAATCTCGGCGAGGACATACTGTCGGAAGCCGTGGCCACCGAGGAAAGCCTCTCAGCCACTCTGGATGGGTCTCAGGACGGCATAGCTGCAATATGCGGCTCTCTGGAAATGGAACTGGCCAGCATGTCTCCCGAAGACGAGGCCGAAATGCGAGAGGCTATGGAGGTAGAAGGATCTGGTCTGGACCGCATGATCGTGCTGTCCTACCTTGCTTCCGATACCATCACGTTCTACACTGCTGCGGAAGTGGAGGCGCGCGCCTGGGCTGCCGACAGGGGTACGGAGGCCTCCCAGGCCGCGGGCAAGATTCACACGGACCTGGAGCGCGGCTTCATTCGAGCGGAGGTCGTAGCCTACGACGAATTCCTCGACTGTCTCACATACGCGGAAGCCCGGCGCCGCGGCCTGTATCGCAACGAAGGCAAGACCTATGTCATCAAGGACGGCGACATGGTCAACATCCTATTCAACGTGTAGCAGTGGCGAACATCCACGTGGATGACGAGATAACCTTGCGCTGGCCAGTCATGGACGCCGCGGACGAAATGTTCGCCCTTATTGCAGCCAATCGAACTTACCTGGCACGCTGGTTACCGTGGGCTCCGGACCATACCCTGGAAAACGAGCGCCAGTGGATAAAAGGCCGCATGCAGGTCAAGGTCGGCGGAACATGCAGTCCTTCCTTGCTAATCTATCAGGGGTCTCTGGTCGGCCTGACAGGCGTCACCAGTAAGGACCCCTTGAACAAGTCCTGCACCCTCGGCTACTACCTGGCTGGGGCCTATCAGGGCCGCGGCATTGTGACCCGTGCCTGCCGTGGTGTCCTGTCTTACGCGTTCGACACCCTGGGAATGCACCGTGTTCAGATCAGTGCAAATCCCGCAAACACCCGCAGCCTCGCGATCCCACGACGACTGGGTTTCATATATGAAGGCACGATGCGCGAAGTCGAGTTTCTCAATGGCCGTTTCCAGGATTCCACGTCCTATTACATGCTGGCGTCAGAGTGGACAAGGTTGAGGTCGATGGAAGGGGAGGTGAAGCGGCCAATCGGACCGACGGTCCGACAAGCTCTCCACGATCAAAAACGCACACCATGACACAAGATACCAACGCAGAGTCCGCGACAATTACCACGCCGAATCCGGGACAGGAGCCCATAGGCCTGTACGTCCATATCCCCTTCTGTCAGACCAAATGCCCATACTGCGACTTCAACACCTACGCCGCCATCGATCCTCTAATGCCCAGCTACGTCGCCGCCCTCCGCACGGAGATCATAGGGTGGGGCGCAGTCCTGGGCAGGCCCCCTCTGGCCTCAGTGTTCTTCGGTGGCGGCACCCCGTCCTACCTGCCGGAAGGCGACCTGGCCGCTTTGATGCAGGCCATCGACAGCTCCTTCACGATCACATCCAACGCAGAGATCACTGTCGAGGCAAACCCCGACGACCTATCATCGGCCAAGCTGAACTCCATCCACTCGGCCGGCGTAAACCGCCTCAGTATAGGCGTGCAGAGCCTCGACGACGGCCTGCTGAAGGTCCTGGGACGACGGCACTCGGCGCGGGAAGCGATCGATGCGTACAAAGCTGCGACCGAGGCCGGCTTCGACAACATTAGCCTCGATCTGATGTACGGCCTCCCCGATCAGAGCCTCGATCAATGGCGAGATACCGTGGGTGCGATCGTTGAGCTACACCCTGCCCACTTGTCCATGTACTGCCTGACCCTTGAGGTCGGCACACCCATGGAAAAATCAATCAACACCGGCGTCATGCCCGACCCCGACCCAGATCTGGCCGCAGACATGTATCTAGCCGCCGAAGACGCCATGCAGAGGGCCGGATACCGCCACTACGAGATATCGAACTGGGCGCTACCGGACCGCGAGAGCAAACACAACCTGACCTACTGGCTAAACGGAGATTTTCTGGGGGTTGGGCCGGGCGCCCACTCATACCTGGCGCAACACAGATTCCACAACCTGCGCTCACCAAGGGAGTACATCCGCCGCATGTCCGACGGCGCTCCCCCACGAGCCGGAATCGCCATAGACACGCGAATGCTCGAAGAGATGCCTGCCGTGGAGTCCGTAGAGGCGATAGATCAGTCCATGGAGATGGCCGAGACCATGATGATGGGCCTGCGTCTAGACACTGGCATCGTCGAGGCGGACTTCGCCGCCCGGTTTGGACGCACCCTGTCCGACGTCTATGCCGATGTCATGCCAGAACTGCACCAATTAGTGCTGATCGAAACCAAAGCTGGAGCCATCAAGCTGACCGACCGAGGCCGACTGCTCGGCAACGAGGTATTCAGCCGCTTCTTCGATCCCCAATAGAACGGTCCTGCGCCCGCTGAGTGGGGCAGGGCTAGGTTGCGCCCTTCCGGAGTTGGTGGTCCGACAGGCTCACCACGTCATGTCGCGGTAGCGCCCCTCAAACAAGGAGACTGGGTGTGCAGAGGGGCTTGGCCCCTATGCCGGGTGTGTGAAGGTGTGCCTCACATACATATTCTTTCTTTTTTCCTCGAATTTCCTCGAAAAATGGGTCGGCAAAGCATGTCCTCAAAGTCTCCTCACGGCACGGTGGCGGATGCGAGCGCCGGCGTCCGTGTGTTACTGTAAGCTCCACCCCGAACCAAGGTCCGCCATGTATGTAATCGGTACTGCAGGTCACGTCGACCACGGAAAATCCACGCTCGTTGAGAAGTTGACCGGCATCGACCCGGACCGGCTTCGCGAAGAGAAAGAGCGGGGCATGACCATTGACCTGGGCTTTGCCTGGCTGCCGCTCCCCGACGGCAACGAGGTCAGCATCGTCGACGTCCCCGGCCACGAGCGCTTCGTAAACAACATGTTGGCCGGCGTTGGCGGCATCGACATGGCGCTCCTCGTAGTCGCAGCCGACGAGTCCGTCATGCCCCAAACGAGAGAGCACCTCGCCATCCTGGACCTCCTCCAGGTCAAGAGAGGGCTCGTGGCCGTCACTAAGAGAGACCTCGTCGAAGACGACTGGCTCGACCTGGTCTCCGTCGAAATCGAGGACCTGTTGGAAGGGACAACCCTAGAAGGAACCCCGGTAATGCCAGTATCGGGTACCACCGGCGAGGGGCTGCCCGAACTGATCGCTGCTATCCAACAGCGTCTTGATGAGGGCGAGCCCAGGAAAGACCTTGGTCGGCCCCGCCTGCCCATCGACCGGGCCTTAGCGTCTGCAAAGGCCCGATCGTCAATATATCCAAGCCCGGCAAGTCGTTCGGCCACCGATGCGGGGTCAACGATCGGCCCGTCCCAGCCGCGTTCATAAATCTTTCGCGCCAGATATTGGGCAAGGCGGCCCCGCGTGGTTGCGAAGCGTTCGACATATCGCAACGCCAATCGATCGATTCCAGCGGCGTCGAGTGGGGGTGGTTTGCGCTTGCCGTGTGTCATTTCGCCATCATTGTGCCACAGTCAGACCGGATTTTGAACGTCAGCGCGGGGCAAGGCGCAGGCACTCAAACAGCATGCGACGGTTAATAAGTCGCAATCAAGGGCGCAAAACATGGGAATCGAGCTTCAACAGTCGGTTGAGAAGGTGGTTGAAACAATGCTTCAGCCCACCGCGACCAGTGATGATCTTCCTCGCCGTTTAGCCGATTTTGATACGCTGACCGAAGCGCTTGACTATGCCGCAGCGGGAAAGCGCGGTCTGAACTTCCATGATGCTCGC
>CAJWER010000115.1 GCA_913030785.1 uncultured Chloroflexota bacterium
AGGCAGTACGGTAGTGGCAGCACAGGCACAACCAATGTGCTCAGGACCGTGGGCAAACGCGCGGCGGCCGCTGTCCTGTTGCTGGATATGAGCAAATCCGTTGTAGCCGTTTTGCTCGCCCGATTCCTCACCGACTCCGCTGGCGTCGAGGTGGCCACCGCCCTCGCAGCCATCGTAGGTCATATCTGGCCGGTTTTCGCAGGGTTCAGAGGCGGCAAAGGAATCTCCGTCGGCTGGAGCGCTCTGTTCGTCCTCTCGCCAATTTCCGGCCTTGTGGCCACCCTGGTGGGGGTGCCGGTCATCGCCGTTTCAAGGTACGTTTCCCTCGGCTCGATAATGGGTGCGATGTCAGGATGCATCGCGCTCTTCGTCCTTGCCGTTGCCTTCGAAACCTCGACCGTCTACGCCTGGTACGCGGTTATCGGTGGGTCCTCGGTGCTTGTGCTGCATCGCGAGAACATTTCCCGCCTCATCAGGGGCGAGGAGCGCAAGATCGGTCAGCGCGCGGTCGAAGCCGTCCCCAGCCAGGAACCCAGTCGGCAAAAAGGATTCCGGTGGCCCGGGTCGGCGTAGCCGGAACCACTAGCTGGGGCACCACTCTTGCCATCCTAGGCGCTCGCGCCGGGCAGGAAGTCAACCTGTGGACACGCACCGAAGACGAGGCCGAACGGCTTCGCGCCGACGGCGAGAACCACAAGTTTCTCCCGGGAATACCCCTACCTGACGGTATAACTGTCACCTCGTCGGCGGATGACGCCTTTGGTGATGTCGAGATCGCACTGATAGTCGTACCTTCAAGGATGTTGAGAGCCAATGTCCGCGCTATCGGTGGTCACATCGCGTCCTCGGCTGTGGTGGTTAGCGCGACCAAGGGCCTTGAGCTGGGTACCGGCAAGCGAATGAGCGAAATTCTAGCCGAGGAGTTGCCAGAACAGTTCGCGGACAAGATATGCTGCATGTCCGGACCCAACCTGGCTGCCGAGATATGCCAGGGCAAGCCGTCGTCCACGGTTATAGCATCGTCCAGCCTCGCCAATGTCAAGCACGTCCAATCCCTCATTAGTTCGTCCGGGTTCCGGATATATACCAACGGCGACATCATCGGTGTTGAGTTGGGCGGCGCTCTAAAGAACATTATCGCGCTGGGAGCGGGGGTCTGTGACGCCTTGAATCTGGGCGACAACACCAAGGCCGCGTTCATGACTAGGGGCCTCGCGGAAGTGGCCAGGCTTGGGGTGGCTGCAGGCGCGGAAGCGATAACATTCGCCGGGCTTTCTGGGGTCGGAGACCTGATAGCGACCTGCTCCAGCCCCCTTAGCAGAAACCACCAGGTGGGAGAGCGCCTTGCCCGTGGCGAGACGTTGGAGCAGATCCGCGCATCCATGACGAACGTGGCCGAGGGGGTAGACACGACCGCCGCCGCTGCCGGTCTGGCGGATGCCTTGGGCGTGGACATGCCCATTACGAAAGCGACCTACGAGGTGCTTTTCAACGGGGTAGGTGTCCAGGACGCGATCACTGCTCTACTCGGGCGCGTCCCCGCACCAGAGTGGGCCGGAGTCTGGCCCTAACGATCTGGCCCGAGCTCTAGCCTCCCATCTCTCCCCACTCGTACATCACTGTGGAGATTACTGCCAGACATGCCGTCTCCGCGCGCAGGATGCGTCGCCCGAGGGTTATGGGTACTATGCTCTCCGCCCGCGCAAGGTCCACCTCTTCGCGCGTCAGCCCGCCCTCCGGTCCAATAAATATGCCTATGCGGTCCGGCGTCGCGTCCTGCCCCTTGATTCGACCCAGGGCCTGCCTGATACTATCGTTCCTCTCCATCTCCCAAGGGATCATGCCTGGACCGACGTGGTTTTTGCAAGCCTCGCGGAGCTCAATGGCTGTGCCGATGTGGGGCACACGGCCTCTACCTGACTGCTCCGCAGCCTCTCGGACAATGGTCCGCCACCGCTCATAGCGACCATCGCTCCATTTCCGCGCGTTGGGTATGGATCGCTCGCAGATCATAGGGACGAAGGCGGACACTCCCAGTTCGGTGCCCTTTTGGAGTACATACTCGAACTTGTCGCCCTTGATGATAGCCTGGTACAGAGTGATTTCGATGCCGGGCTCGCCCTCGCACATGCCTGACTCGACCACGTCTCCGATGACCAGTTCAGTCGACACGGAGCGCAGCACCACCCGATACTCTAAACCGCTACCATCCAGCACAATGACGTTGTTCCCTGGGCGGCCTCTGAGTACGCGAGTTATCTGTGAGGCGGCGCCGCCTTCGAGAGACACGCGGCTGCCCGATATGGACTCCGGGGATACGAAAAACCGGTGCATCTGGGCCTCCGGTACTAGGCGCCCTTGGTCGCTACCAGGGCGACCCAGTCGCCATCGATAACACCGCGCTCGATGAGTGCGCCTGCCGACGCGAGAGCCTGGCGGACGGACTCCTGCCGCGCGTCGAGGATGCCAGACGCGATGATCCGGCCACCCGGTCGAAGTGCGCCGATCATGTCGACGGCCAGTTCCGAGACCACTTTGCCAGATACATTGGCGACCACCAGGTCGAATCCCTCGGTAGGGATCAGGCTCTCGGTCAGAGTCCCCTGGTAGACGGTGACGATACCGTCAACGTCGTTGTCGGTGATGTTGGACGCGGCAGAGCGGGCTGCCACCTCGTCGATTTCCACTCCAACTACCGAGGTCACCCCCAGCTTGGCTGCGACTATGGACAATATACCTGACCCGCACCCCACATCCAGCACTCGCATTTCCGGTGTGCAGAACTCCTCCAGGATCACCATGCACATGCGCGTGGTAGGGTGGTGCCCAGTGCCGAATGCCATGCCGGGGTCGAGCCCGATCACGATGTCGGATTCGGACGCTACATACTCGCGCCAGGTTGGGACGACAACCATCCGCTCGCCGATGTGAAGTACATGGAAGTGGCGCTTCCACGCCTGCTCCCAGTCCTCCTCCTCCACCACACGCTCCTGTAGAGGGGAGATAGGGCAAAGGTGGGATACGAGGGCGACGCCCACATCGATTCCGCAGCGGCGCGACTTCGTAGTCGAATCGATGGGCAGGTAGGTCGTGATCCTCACGTGGCTGGGGGCCGGAGGGACCTCGCCCTCGTCCGGGTTGAACCCGCCGGGTTCCTCCATTGCCACGCCGCCGTGACCATATCGGTGGAAAATATGCGACAAGGGTTCGACGAACTCAGCGGGGGCGTCTACACTCAGCTCAAGCCACTGCAACGTTACTCCGAGCCGCCGATAGAGTCCTTGAACTTATCAAACCAGCCCTTGTAATCGGCGTCCTCGGACGCGCTTCCGCCAAGGCTCTCCGACAGTTCCTGGAGAAGGCGGCGCTGGTTCTCGTCGAGGCGTCTAGGCGTCTGGACGACCATCGTGATCAGGTGGTCCCCTCTCTGATTCTCTCTGCCGAGGTAGGGTACGCCGTCGCCCTTGAGCCTGATGATGTCGCCGGTCTGGGTTCCGGGTGGAACCTCGACATCGGCCTCGCCGTCCAGAGTCGGCACCTTCAAGGTAGTACCGAGGGCGGCGTCGGCGACATTGATTACCTGGGGATGGACGATGTCGTAGCCGTCCCTCCTGAATAGCTTGTGTGGCTTAACTCGGACTGAAACGTAGAGATCCCCCGGAGGGCCACCGTTAGTTCCAGGTTCGCCCTCGCCGGTGAGCCTGATCTGGGTTCCGGATTCGATTCCAGCAGGGATGGACACAGCCAACTTCCGCCTTCGGACCTCGGTGCCGCGACCTTTGCACTGCATGCATGGGTCGTTGATGACCTTGCCCTCTCCCTGGCACTTGTTGCAGGCTGAGACCTGGACGAACTGACCGAAGATGCTCTGGGACCCACGGCGTATCTCTCCAGATCCTCCGCAGTTCGGGCAGGCTACCTCCTGGGATCCTGGTTCACTTCGGTCACCCCGGCACTTGCTGCAGACCTCGGTCCGCCTCACCTCTTGTTCGCGCTCGGCGCCGAAGGCCGCCTCCTCGAACTCCACGTTGACGGAGTACTGCAGGTCAGAGCCGCGTCGCGCGCTGCTTGCCCTTGATTGAGACTGCGTACCCGATCCGCCGCCAAAGAAAGCCTCGAAGATATCGCCGAAGCCTCCGAAGTTGTCGAACCCGTCGAAACCTTGCGCGCCGTTCTGACCGACACCTGCGTGGCCGAACCGGTCGTAGTTAGAACGTTTCTCCGAGTCCGTGAGGACCTGATAGGCCTCGTTGATCTCTTTGAACTTCTCTACCGCGCCTTCGGCCTTGTTTCGGTCAGGGTGGAACTCCAGGGCGAGCTTTCTAAAAGCCTTCTTGATCTGCTCATCGGAGGCGCCCTTGAAGACACCCAGGACTTCGTAGTAATCTCGTTTTTGTGTGGTCATCCACTCCCCGTTATTCGAGCATCAACTTACAATTATAGGTTCTTTCACATAGAGCTACAAGGGTGTTTTGCTCAATGTATTGGGCTGACAGTGACGTAGTCCGGGGCGCGATTTTGGTAGAGGGGAGGGTCGAGCGGAGGTGTGATGGGACATTTGCGGGGGCACGACGGGCGATGGAAAGGGGAGGGCTACGCGCCGTGAACCCCCTCCACCATCTCGCTCATCACCAGGCCTAGCAGCTCCACCCCGGCGATAGCCCTGGAGTACTCCATCCTCATCGGGCCCACGGCGCCGACAGTCCCAACCGCTTCACCAGGGATGCCATAACGGCCGATAACCACGCTGAGGGGCCACATGAAATCGCCCCGGTTCTCCTGTCCGATGACCACGCGGACGACGCCCGTCTCCGGGGCCTCCTCGAGAATCGCCCGGACCAGCGTGCCGTCTTCTGCGGCCTCGACGACCGCCCTCATCGTCTCTATTCCGGCGATCTCCGGTTGAGCCAGAAGCAGCCTGAGCCCATCCACATAGTGGTCGCTCACGGACGCCGAGTCTTCCTCCTTGAGCATAAGGACCGTTGAGTCGACGACCTCTTCTTCCAGGGGGGAAAGCTCCATTTCCCGGGCCTCGATCTGTTGCCGCGTGAGACCGCCGATCAGTTCGCTAACCTTGTTGGCGGTCATCTCGAGCCTCAAGGTCGCAAGGGGGGTCTTCAGCCGAATCAACTGACGCCTCACTCGCGTCTGGCCAAACACGACGATGACTAGCGCCAACAGGTCTTGCAGAGAAACGAGCTGGACCCGGTTCACCTTCGCCTCTCGCGCCCGTGGAGACGTAGCTATGGCGAGGTTCTCGACCAGTCCCGACAGCACGGCTGCCGCCACGCTGGTCCACTCCTCGACATCCCTCTCAACCTCCATCAGCCGCTTGCGGACCTGTTTCATGACGGAAGGGGGAATCGTACCGGCCTGAGGTGACGCCACGGTCTCCACGTATATGCGGTATCCCTTGTCGAGGGGGACGCTTCCAGCGGAGGTGTGTGGGCGAGTCAGGTATCCGCCCTGCTCAAGCGCGGAAACCTCGTTCCTGATCGTTGCGGAGCTGACGCCCAGATCATGGTTCCGTACGATGGACTCGGATGCGATGGGCGAGCCCGTCCTGATGTAGTCATCTACGATCAGGTTCAGTATGTCTGTCTCTCTGGTAGTCAGCATCGGCAAACCTCAGTTGTCTGCACCGGGGCGAGCCCTTCCACACTATCGAATCTAGCATTGTGGTTTGCATCGTGTCAAGGGAGCGTAGACCAATCCCGAGTGGCGCCGGGCAGGGCTGACGCCTATTGTGCGGCGCCCCGTCCGAGTTGGATACTCGTAGCTACAATGCCTTGTTTCAAATTGACACTCGCGCGGCCCTCATGCTATATTGTTTGTCTGTTCGAACATACATACGCATATAATGCGTCGATGGGGAGTAGTAGCGGGACGCGCGCGACAGAGAGCCGGGGATGGTGGAAATCCGGCGCGGCAGCACCCCGTGAACTCGTCCCGGAGCACTTGTCTTGAAAGGGAGTTAAAGGGGATATGACACCGCAGGACATATACGCCGTGATGGCGCGTCCTGCGGTATTGGTATCACCTTCACGCTTCAACTAGGGATGGGCGGTTGGCCCCGTTACGGCCTTTTGAGTGGCCTCGGTCTTGGATTGAGGCAATTAGGGTGGTACCACGAGATTCAACGTCCCGTCCCTTTCCAGGGCGGGACTTTTTGTTTGTCACCCCATTGTGATTTTAGGGTATTGGAGACCAATCAATGATAAAAAACGGCTCGCAAATGGTTTGCGAAAGCCTGATCCGGGAGGGCGTGGACGTTGTCTTCGGCCTCCCTGGAGGCGCGATACTCCCGCTGTACCAGACGCTGCCCGAGTATCCACAATTGCGTCATATCCTGGTTCGCCATGAACAGGGCGGCGCACACGCGGCGGATGGCTACGCGCGTGTAACCGGCAAACCCGGCGTTTGCTGGGCTACGTCCGGTCCAGGTGCCACCAACCTCATCACCGGCATAGCCACGGCACAGATGGACTCGGTGCCGATGGTTGTCATCACGGGCCAGGTTGCCAGGGCATCCATCGGAAGTGACGCCTTCCAGGAGACCGACACCACTGGTATCACGTTGCCCATCACCAAGCACAACTACCTGGTCATGGACGCGGCCGACATACCCAGAGTCATCAAAGAGGCGTTCCACATCGCGAGCACAGGTCGTCCCGGCCCCGTCCTCATCGACATTCCGAAGGACGTGCTGACAGACGAGGCCGAGTTCATCTACCCGGATACGGTGGATCTGCCCGGATACAAGCCCAATATGGAAGGGCACCCTGCCCAGATAAAGCGCGCCGCCAGGCTCATCGCGCAATCTAACAGGCCAGTAATTCTCGCCGGCCACGGCATCATCTTCTCCAACGCCTTCGACGAGTTGAAGGAGCTTGCAGAGAAAGCGCAGGTGCCGGTGATCACGACTCTTCTGGGCATCAGCTGCTTTCCGGAAGACCATGTGCTATGCGTCGGCATGCCTGGAATGCACGGCATGGCTTACGCCAGCCTGGCCCTGGAGGAGGCCGACCTGATTATTGCGTTGGGCATGCGCTTCGATGATCGGATCACAGGCAAGCCCAGCGCCTTTGCGATCAACTCAAGGAAAATTCACGTCGACATCGATCCTTCTGAGATCGGCAAGAACATAAAGGTTGACGTGCCTATAGTGGGCGACCTGAAGCGAGTCCTGACAAAACTAAACAAGCAAATCGAGCCAGCCACACATGTGGAATGGGTCCAACGGGTCGACGAGCTCAAACGCGACCACCCGTCAATGTCCATTCGTGACACTGACAAGCTGATTCCGCAGTACATCATCAACCAAATCTCAGCTGCAACTGACGGCAAGGCGATAGTGGTCACCGGGGTTGGGCAGCACCAGATGTGGGCGGCGCAACACTACACGTTCACCGAGCCGCGGAGCCTGGTAACCTCAGGTGGGTCCGGCGCCATGGGCTACGAGGTCCCGGGTGCGATGGGCGCCCAGGTTGGCGAGCCCGACAAGGTCGTGTGGTCTGTCGCCGGAGACGGCGGTTTTCAGATGACCATGTCCGAACTCGCGACCCTGGTGGAAAACGACATTCCGGTAAAATTTGCGATCATCAACAATGGATTTCTCGGAATGGTCAGGCAGTGGCAGGAATTCTTCTACGCCAAGAGCTACGTCGCGACACACTACACGCACAACCCCGACTTCGTGAAACTGGCGGATGCGTTCGGGATGCTTGGCATCCGCGTCACAGAGAAGTCCCAGGTCAGGTCCGCGATCGAACGGGCGATGGAGTATGACGGTCCCGCGCTCATCGACTTCGTTGTCGAGGAAGAGGAGAACGTCTTCCCAATGATTCCGTCCGGGCAAACCGTTCACGAAATGATCGAGGAGCCGGTCGCCAAGGAGGTCAAGCAATGACCACCAATGGAGACAGCCCGAGGCACACGATTTCGGCGCTGGTCCAGGATAAGCCAGGCGTCTTGAACCGCGTCTCTAGCATGTTCAGGCGTCGCGGTTTCAACATCTCCAGCCTGGCTGTAGGACAGAGTGAGGAGCCTGATCTGTCACGTATGACCTTCGTGGTCGAGGGTGACGACATGGTGGTAGAGCAGGTCACCAAGCACCTTCACAAGCTGATAGACGTGATCAAGGTCTCCGACATCTCGGACCAGAACATTATCTCCCGTGAGCTGGCCCTCATCCGGGTCAAGGCGAACGTACAGACCCGCAGCGAGATAATGCAGATCGTGTCCATATTCAGGGCCAATATCGTGGATGTCGCCACTGACTCCATTATCGTCGAGGTGTCTGGCAATGAGGAGAAAGTCAATTCGCTCCACGAGCTGCTCAAGAGTTTCGGGGTTGTCGAGGTTATGAGGACTGGAACCATAGCCCTGAATCGTGGGGTGGGCGCAAAGTCGTCCCGTCCGAATAACAGGCTTGTCGATTGGGGCGAGTCCTCGTCCGTCTAGGTTGTGATCTCTCGGCCTCGGGAGGGGATCTCGAACGCGGCATAGCCGCCACAAAATAACCTGTTGGAGAGGAGAGCGAAAATGGCAAAGATGTACTACGAGAACGACGCCGACATGTCCGTGTTCGATGACAAGACTGTCGGCATCATCGGATACGGCAGCCAGGGGCATGCCCACGCGCTGAACCTGCATGAAAGCGGCGTCAACGTGATGGTGGGGCTGTATGAGGGGAGCAAGAGCAAGGAAAAGGCCGAGGCCGCTGGCCTGAAGGTCGGCACGGTGTCGGAAGTGGCCGAGAACTCGGATGTCGTAATGATGCTTATCCCCGATCACTCTATGGCGGAGGTATACAAGGAATCTGTCGAGCCATACATGGTCTCTGGCAAGACTTTGATGTTCGCCCATGGCTTCAACATCCACTACAACACCATCACTCCCCCGAGCACCATCGATGTGTCTATGGTGGCGC
>CAJWER010000116.1 GCA_913030785.1 uncultured Chloroflexota bacterium
CCCAAGACACCACTTCTGGAATCGCGGTCATCAATATCGACGAGTCGGCCCAGAATCAAATCATCCAGATATTGGGAGCCAACAGCACCTGCGGCGACGCTGAAGCCATTCGGGTGCGAGAGGCGTTGGCTCATGCCTCGACTCTTCTACTTCAACTGGAAGTATCGGTAGACCTGTCTCTACAGGTAGCCAAGGAAGCTGCCGAGCTAGGCAAGACCGTAATCTTGGACCCAGGCCCAGTGCGCCCGATCCCCATGGAGTTCTTCGCCTATTGCAGTGTCATCACACCCAACGAAACCGAAGCCCAAGCGCTGGTGGGTTTTCCCGTAGTGGACCGGCCTTCGGCAACTCGGGCCGCAGAGCTGCTTCTAGCCAGAGGTGTGAGCATAGTCGTGGTGAAGCTGGGCGCTCAGGGTGTCTATTACGCTACCGCCGACGGAGGAGATTTCGTGACTCCATTCCCAGTGGACGCCATCGACTCGGTCGCCGCCGGAGATGCCTTCAACGGGGCCTTGGCAGTCTCACTGGCCGAGGGCGCGACCCTAGACCACTCAGTGCGTATGGCGGCAGCGGCCGGGGCGTTGGCGGTCACGAAGTCGGGCGCGCAGGACTCCATGCCCTATCGGAGCGAAGTGGAGGAGTTGTTGGGGTAAATCCCCCCCTGGCCCCCATTTACGAAAGGGGGGAGTGATTGTTGAGCGGTGTTGCTGGATGAGATGGTTTCGATCAGGAACGGGATATCACTTAAGGAGACGTTGGCGTGTCGCTGGATTTCACCGGAAGGACTGGTCACTATGACTTGTGGGGCAGCGAAGCAGGCTCCGTCGCAGCCAGCGATAATCAGTTCAAGTTCGGAACGCCCTGACAAGGCGGTTCGCAAAGCTTCGGCTATTTGTGCGGCTCCCACGGACTGGCTGCAGTGGCCGACTTGGACGATTACCCTAGTCGTCGTGACCATGGATGCGAGGGCGGCTGCATGTAGTTGGGTGTAAGAACTCACGTTAACTCAGCTCTTTTACAAGGTCCGGGATGTCAGCGGCGGAAACTCGGCCCCGCCAGCGTCCGTCAACCTCCACCGCCGGTGCCATCGGGCACAGGAAGCCGCAGGGAGTTTCTTCCAGGGTCACCCGGCTATCCATGGCGGTCTCGCCCGGTTGGAGTCCCAGTTGGCCTGATAGGCTTTCTATCAAGCCACGGCCTCCGTTATGCCAGCAACTCAGGCCGTTGCAGACCCGAACAACATGCCTTCCCGGCGCGGCTATGCGAAGCTCGCTATAACTGGTCGCGGCTCCATAGACTTCGCTGGGCGGCACTCTCAGGTGCCAGGCGACGGTCTGTAATGCCCAGTCTGGGAGGTGGCCAAACTCTTCCTGCAAATAGTGCAACGCCGGTAGCAGATAAGTCCGCTCCGGAGGAAATTTTTCACGTAGTATGGGGCGAAGGTCACTTCGATTCATTTAACTCAGGCCGTTAATCCGAAGGATGTAAGCTCGGAGCATCAAACTGGTTACATTGTCGCTAGGTAGCCCTGGACCTTCGAGGCGGCGCGAACATGACCAAGATTTGCAGGTCCTCGGTGATGGAGTGGAAACGGTGCTCCACCGCTTCATCCACGTAAATCATGGACCCGGCTTTGACGGGCCGGTCTTCCTCACCCACACTAATCATCCCCTGGCCTTGAATCACATAATATACTTCGTCCTCGGTGTGGGGCTGCTGAGGGTCGGGTTCTCCCGCCTTCAGGACGTAAAGTCCGAGGCTGAGTCTTGAGGCGATGAAGAATTCGTGATACCGCTCACCAAGCTTGGCGTGTTCGGCGACGACTTCTTCTAGTTCAAATGCATTCAAATTCTCTCCGTAAGTCTAAGCGGAATTTGTAACGCTAGACGATTCAGGAAGCAGATCCAATAGTCCCAATTCGGCCAGCTTAGTGTCCGGTACCGACCCGTCTTCGTTCCAACCTCGAGCACGGTAATAACCGGCAATCATGTAGTCCAATTCTTCTTGGGTTAGCCCAACTCCGGCGACGATGCCGGTGGGTAGTTCTTCCTGGAGGGTCCGCGGTGGCAGGGAATCGTCCTGGCGGCGCCAACCCTCCCGGATGTTGAACAGCTTTTTCAGGTTGTGGATCCGTTCGCCCGCTTGTTTTAGCTCGCCGGGGGACATATCCCAACCGGTAATCATGGTGTAAACCTGGGCTGACTCTTGATAGAAGTCGTTGAAGGCTTTGCGAAGGAACTTGCACCAGATCAGAGAGTCCAGCACCGCCTCGAAGTCCTCGCTTTCGGCGGCGATGAGACCTCGGGTATCGTCCACGGTCAACCGGTCCACCCGTTCGGAGAAATCCGCTTCATACGCTGAAGACCGATTGTGGCAAGCCCCTCTGGGAGTGACCGCCAGCCCCAACGCCATGGTTTTCAAGCTGCGGGGTTCATAGCCGGGCAACTCCAGACCTTTGACATGCATGGCCCAATCGCCCGAACCGCCGCCCAATCGTTGGGATGCCTTTCTCGTTCCTTCGGCCAGCAAGCTGCCCAGGTCTTGGCGATGGCCGATCAACTCCAGCATGTCCAGTACCGCCTGACCGTTGCCGAATCGCAGGTCTATTCCGCCTGTATCATCAGCAGTGAGCAATCCTGTTTCGAAACACTCCATCGCCCAGGCAATGGTCACGCCAGCGCTGATGGTGTCCATGCCCAGGTCGTCGCAGATCGCAGCGGCGCGGATGACAGTGTTCGGGTCGTCGACACCGCACAACGGGCCCAATGCGAAGAGGCTCTCGTACTCCATGCGGCCTTTGGTCTTCTTGCCTTCGTCGCTGGTCACCAGAATCTTCTCGCAGCCGATGGTGCAGTTGGCGCAACTGGCGTTCTTTGCCAGATGTTCTTGGTGCAGATGCTCGCCACTGACCCGTTCGGCTCCCTCGAAAGAGGATTCCCGGAAATTCCTGGTGGGCAGAGTCCCCAGACGGTTGAACACCGTAACATTGGCCATCGTACCCAGGTCGCGGTATTTCTCAGTGGCAGCGCCCAGACTGCGCTTGCTCAGGTCGATTCCGTACTCGTGGGTTGCGACTGGCTCGGCGACTTCTACGGTTTGACTACCGTGCAAGGCCAACGCCTTGAGGTTTTTCGATCCCATGACCGCGCCCGGCCCACAACGTCCCGCCTGGCGTCCACCGTCGTTGGCTATGCTGGCGTAACGGACCAGATTCTCTCCCGCCGGGCCGATGCTGGCGACGCGGGTTTGCCTGCCCAGTTTTTCTTTCACTGCTTGCTCAGTGTCGAAGGTTCCCAGACCCATCAAGTCAGCAGCGTCCAAGAACTGGGGAACGCCGTCTTCGATGAACAGCAACGTTGGTGTTTCCGCGCCGCCCACGATTATCAAGGCGTCGCCACATGATTTCTTCAGTTCTGTCGCCAGAAAGCTAGAGGATAGGGAATCGCCGATAAAGCCGGTGAGGGGGGATTTGGTCATGACGGCAAACTTGCTGGAGGTTGTAAGACGGCTTCCAACTAATGGGCTGCCCACGAAAATAAGAGGGTTGTCCGGACCCAATGGGTCGGCGCCCGCCGGGCAGTATTTGTACAGCAAATAGGTGCCCAGACCGATGCCGCCGATGAAGCCACGCAATACCTTCTCGGAAATAGTCTCCCAGCGGTGACTGCGGGTCGACAGGTCGACAATCAGGGCCTTTCCATGATAGCCGTACAAGGAGGTTAACCTCCTGCCTGGTTGGACAGGATCAATATGGAATCTCCGTCTTGAACGTTCAATGGTTCGCTCTTCAGAAACGCGAGTCCGTTGCGATTAAGCACGTATCCGTCTTGCAGTCCGGTTAGGTCATCTCGAATCACTTTGCCAACGAGTGCAGGGCAAGCTTCCGCGAGGGCTTCGGCGAATCCAAGACGGCTTGCCTCCGGGGGTAGGTCCAACTCTATCTCGCGCCTACCCGCAGCGAGACGAGGAATCCCGAAAAGCTCTACTTTGATGGCGATATCGGTATTATTAGTGAGAGCCACGATATTTTCACTTCCGGAGCCATGCCCGGAAGACCATTTTAAATGCCCTGGTCCGCCAGGGTTAGGGCGCGGTCCAAGTCCTCTGGAGTGTTCACGTTGAAAAAGCTCAAGAATTCCGGGTCCAGAGCGGCAACATCCTCTTCCGGAAGGTATCTCACCCGCACCTGGTCATAAAAACCGGAGATTTTAAGGTCGCCGGCTATCAACTTCGGCTCGATGAAGGGCAGGCAGGCTTTGGAATATAGAGCGTGGGTCGGTTCGGGCCGGCCTTCAATCACCGGCACTACGGCGTCGGCGTCTTCCGTTAAAGCCAACATACTGCGGAAAAGGGATAGGTTCAGGAAGGGCATGTCGCAGGCGACGACGAGGGTCCAATGATTGCTGGCAGCGTCCAGGCCGGAAAAGATGCCGCCCAAAGAGCCAGTACCGAGATAGCGATCCAGCACCACCCGATGGTCCGCATCCAGGGGCAGGCCCTCGGCACGGTCCTGATCAGCTACCACCACCAAAATCTCCTGTGACAACTGCTCAACCCGCTGAATAACTCGTTCTATGAGTGGCTGCCCCCCGATGGGCTCCAAAGCCTTGTCTCGACCCAATCGCCGACTAAGCCCGCCGGCCAGAATCACGCCGGAAACGGCAAGATCAACCGGAATATGAATGGCAGCTTGTTCCCCTTCGGGAGTGTGCCTGGTGGCCATTAGAAAAGTATAGCACAGAGGTTATCCGGGGCCAGGCTTGAACACTAAGCAAAGGCACACAAACCTACTCATCATTCTTGCGCAGGCGGGAATCCTGTGGTTCCCCGGTCTGGGAATCACTTTCGGTGAGGCCTTTCCTGGGTTCCGACCTGCGCCGGAACGACGGTGGAGGGCCGCCTAGCACGCTGACCGCTACTTCTCAGGGGCGTATAGGCGGTTCAGGTTGGCGTGTCGGGCCGGGTCTAGATCGCGGCCTTTGAGCGCTGGGAAGTCTGGACCGTAGCGATGGGCGCGGAACAGGGAGTTGATGGACTCTCCCGGCGCTCCTGACGCCTGGGGCGGTCCCTGGGTGAAGAAGGGGTTGATGTATTCCCACACAACCTCTTTGTTGGCTGTGACCTCGAACATGCGGCCCGGCGTTCCCTCACAAATCATGGTGTTGCCGTTGGGCAGCCTCTGGGCGCTGGAGCATATGTGGGACCAGAAGCCTGTGGGCGGCTCCGCCTCGTAGGACCACTCGATTCTGTCTGTCTGTGGGTCCACCTCCAGCACCCTGGAGTAGCCCTCCGCGGACACGGTGGTTCGCAGGTCGCGCGGTGGCAGCCTGTGGTAGCCGTTGTCCAGTACGAGGATGTTGCCGGTGTCCAGCACAGTGGGGTTGTGTTGGTGGCCAAGCTCCCAGGTCCCCCAGCGCCACTTGATGGCCCCCGATGTCTTATCGGTAATTACCAGGTTGTTCAGGTGGCGGAAGCTCCCAACGACATTTCCGTCGGGCGTCGTGTCGATGCCGTTCACATATCCCCATATGCTGCGGGGGCACAGCGCACAGGGCACGTCTACTTCCGTGTCCATGTGCTCGTAGCCGAGCCATTCCCAGACCGTGTCACCGTCCGGGGTGACCTCCCTGTACGCGTTGCCCCACATGCCGGACTCATGCTACGTACCAGGTATACCGCCACGGACCTTGCGAGCGGTCTCTGCGGGCACCAGGACGTGCCGGTTCAAAAGGGTGTTGCCATTGTCCAGGCGCTTGAAGTCGTGGTGCATGTACTCGTCCTCATGCCGCCACACGACGTTCCCGTCCCAATCCACCTCGTGCAGCTCTCCGCCCCCGGTGCCGAGGAATGTCGTTGGCTCCTTGCCCGTCTTGCTCAGGATGAGCAGGTTGCCGTTGGGCAGTAGTGTGATACCGCTGCCGGGCCTGTTCTCCAGCCTCCAGCGGTGACAGATGCGGCCCTCCATGTCGATGAGCCAGGCGTCGGTCCCGCCGTGGGGTGCGAACAGGGTATAGCCGCCACATGCAAGGGTCGGGTCGTAGCGAGTAACGCAGTCGTCCGGGGCTTTCGTCATGTACATGGGTGCGCCTCTAGAATCTAAGGGTTGATGCTCCGATATTAATAGAGGCCTGGGCGGTCTCGTTGTGCCCACCACAACACGATGTCATCCCGAGGAGGCCCCGACGAAGCATCTGGGGCGGGGACCACGTCACCTACCATCATCGAGGGACCCCACATCCCCAGATCCTTCGCATCCGCTCAGGATGACATGCTCTTACCAGTAACGAGGAGATCCAACCGACGATGGCTCTTTTCTCCGATATCCGAGGCACCGCTCACGGGAAGGCTAGCGCTCATAAAAAAGGGGCCCGGGCTGCGAGCGACGCTCACCCGCCGAAGCGGTAGGTGCTCGCAGATGTTCAACCCGGGCCCGTTTAGCGTAGAGAATTAACGTGTCGGAGGCCTGTGCTAGATGATAGCATATAGCCTGCTGGGTAGATGAATACGCGGTGCCAAACCCCCTCTAGGAGTTTTAAGGAAACCGATGGGAAACACCTTCGGACACATGTTTCGGATAACAACCTGGGGCGAGTCCCACGGTGATGCCGTTGGGGTGGTCATCGACGGCTGCCCGCCAGGTCTCGAACTGAGCCTCGACGACATCCAGCCGGAGCTAGACCGTCGCAAGCCGGGTCAGAGCAGGATCACCACACAGCGGCGCGAGTCCGACCGGGCCGAGATCCTGTCCGGCGTGTTCGAAGGCCTTACCCTCGGCACACCAATAATGATCGGGGTCTGGAATGAGGACGCTCGTGGCAAAGACTACGAGCACATGCGGACCAAGTTCCGCCCTTCCCACGCGGACTACTCCTACATGGCCAAGTACGGTCTGCGTAACTGGAAAGGTGGCGGTCGTGCCAGCGCAAGGGAGACCATCGGGCGTGTAGCGGCGGCTGCGGTTGCGAAGAAGGTTCTTGCACAGCAGTTCGGCGTCGAGGTTGTCGGCTACGTGAAACAGGTGTCGACCTTGCACGCGGTGGTTGACCCCGATACGGTTACCCTAGCTGAGGTTGAGTCAAATATCGTGCGGTGTCCGGACCAGGACATGGCAGTTCGGATGATCGAGAGGATCGACGAGGCACGCAAGGACGGGGACACGCTGGGCGGCGTCGTGGAGGCGGTGGCCCGTGGTGTTCCTCCGGGCCTAGGAGAGCCGGTCTTCGACAAGCTCGAGGCCGACCTGGGCAAGGCCGTCCTATCGCTACCGGCATGCAAAGGCTTCGAGGTCGGTTCGGGGTTCGGCGGTGTCACCATGACGGGATCGCAGCACAACGATGCCTACTACAACGAGGATGGTCGTGTGCGGACTCGCACCAACCACTCGGGCGGCATCCAGGGCGGTATCTCGATCGGTGAGAATATTATAATACGCGCGGCCTTTAAGCCCGTCGCCACGATCATGAAGTCCCAGGAGACAGTAGACATCGAGGGCAACCCCACGACCCTGGAGGGCAGGGGACGCCACGATCCGTGCGTGCTGCCCAGGGCAGTGCCAATGGTCGAAGCGATGATGGCGCTGGTTCTGGTGGACCACGCCATCAGGCAACGAGGTCAGCGGGGCGAGGTATAACTGGCCCCGGACTACATGCCGTCTACCCCGCTACTACAGCTCCGGAGGCGTATTTGCCCTGGCGCGCCATGCTGGAGGCTCGTGCCCTGGCAGCGAATGCGTCCTTCGCACTATCGATGTTCGCTGCGTCGCCACCCCAGGCTATGAGGGGAGCCGCCTGAAGGCCACGCCCGAATGAGAAGCTGAGCTCCCAGGGTGCGCCGACCTTTGCACCTTGCCTATTGATCGCGTTGAGGTTCTCGGTAGCCTCCTCATCGCCCTGGCCACCGGATAGGAAAACGAGGCCCGGCACCGCTGCTGGCACCGTCGCCATGTAGCATTCAATTGATCGCTCACCGACCTCCGCCGAGTCTGCGCGATTGGCCGCGGACTTGCCTGACAGTACCATGCTAGGCTTCAGCAGCGTGCCTTCCAGGACGACCAGCTGGGCCGCGAGCTGGACATATGTCTCACGAAGTGTCGCCTCGGTGACCTCAAAGCACTTTGCAATGTCGTGGTCGCCGTCAATAAGCACCTCTGGCTCGACCATCGGTACGAGTCCGGCCTCCTGGCACAGGGCCGCGTATCGGGCCAGGGCGTGGGCATTGGCCGAAATGCAGCGGTCGCTGGGGATGCCCTCGCCGATCGTGATGACCGCGCGCCATTTAGCAAACCGCGCCCCGAGCTTGAAGTATTCGGCCAGCCGGTCCCGCAGCCCGTCGAGGCCCTCTGTAATCAGCTCACCAGGAGCGCCTGCCAGGGGTCTCGTGCTGTTGTCTACCTTGATCCCTGGAATGATGCCCTGGTCTCGAAGTACGTCGACCAGCGGCGTGCCGTCGGCCGCCTTCTGCCTCAGTGTCTCGTCATACAGGATGACGCCGCTGATATAGTCTGACGCGCCGTCGGTCCTGAACAACATCTCCCGGTAATCGCGCCGACTATCCTCGGTCGAGTCCACCCCTATGGAGTCGAAGCGCTTCTGGATGGTGGGGCCGCTCTCGTCTGCCGCCAGGATGCCCTTTGCTGGCGCCACCAGTTGTTGGGCTACAGATGCAAGTTGATGAATGTCCATGGTCTGCTCCTTGTCCTGGGGGAACAGTGTTGGGGACTAGCCCCTCTGCACGCCCCACATATTTACTATGGTCCGCTACCTGTCTATTGTCGCCACTGTATCTTCAACCACGTCTCGGCTGCCAACGATTAACGGAGTCTGTTGGTGCAACCGCTGCGGCTGAACGTCCAGGATTCGTTCTGCGCCCGTCGATGCGGCGCCTCCGGCCTGTTTGGCGATGTAGGCGAGCGGGTTAGCCTCGTACATA
>CAJWER010000117.1 GCA_913030785.1 uncultured Chloroflexota bacterium
CCCATCCAGCATCGTCCGGTGAAGAGCAACCAGGAAGACCGCCACCAGGACGCCACCAACAAAGAGCAGAAGGTGATCGGTAATCCAAATATCACTAGCTGCAACAGCCTTGATCTGCTCCGCGTAGATCTCGATGTCATCCGCTCGCGCGTGAAGCATATTGGCAACCGCGAACACAATTGCCCCTATGACTCCAGCTGCCGCTCCTATCCGCATCATGTGTGTTTCAGACACGTTGCACCTCCAGGGCGAAATCCCCAAGTCGACGCCTATCGGAACACGGGGGTTGTGACTGATCTAGGCCGATGCTACAAGACCTTCTGTCGAAGCGCAAACGATGAGGAGGACCACCGCGATACGCGGACCTCGCTCTGGCCCGTAGCCCTCACGGGCGTCAATGTGGCGACGCTATGAGAGAATATCGGCGGACTGGCTACTTATGGGCCCATGAACGGATCAAGGGAGAGTCAAATAGTGTCACGAAAACGAATCGCGATTATCGGGGCTGGCAATATGGCCCACACACGCGGCCAAGCCTTCCTCGACACCGGGCAAGCCGAGATCTGCGCGGTTGCCTCTCGACGTCTCGACAGGGCCAAAGAGTGCGCGGCGGACCTGGGCTGCACTACATATTTCGACGACTATCGTAGCCTGGGCGAGGCCAGCCCAGACGCTATCCTCATCGAGGTGCCGCACGCGCCTCAGGATGACGCCACTATCTGGGCCCTCGAGTCCGGCTACGACGTCCTTGTAGGGGGCACCCTCGCCTCGTCGGTCAGGGCCGCAGAAGAGATCATCAAGCTGGCAGTGGATCAAAAACTCATCGTGGAGGCAGGCTTCCAGCGTCGATACGATCCCTCGTGGGCAGAAGCACACCATTTGGTACAACAACGCCTGCTCGGTGACCCGATCATGGCGGTCACCTCGGCTCTATGGAACCCGGATCCCAGCAGATGGTACTACGACCAACGTGAAAGCGGCGGCATGCCTCTTACGCACATGAGCTACGTCTACATGAACGCAATCCGCTGGATCATGGGGGAGCTGTCAAGGGCGGTGTGAAAGTGTACCAGCGGGGCGGAGCAAAACTGTACCAGTGGACGCGGCAGCATGATTGGGAGAGGTGTCGAGGTCTGTTGAAGCTTGGGCCTAGTCTATCGCCTGATCCGAATTCGTCCTGCTGCTATGCTTGAGTCGGAAGCTATCCCCGTTCATTTCGAGGATGTCGACATGGTGAGTGAGGCGATCGAGGAGCGCTCCGGTAAGCCGTTCAGAGCCAAAGACCTCGGTCCACTCGTCGAAGGGCAGGTTGGATGTCACCAGGACCGATCCTCGTTCGTATCGCTGGCTGAATATCTCAAAGAGCAGCTCGGCCCCGGTCTTGGACAATGGCACGAAGCCCAGTTCGTCGATGATCAGCAGCTTGAGATTGACCAGACGTCTCTGCAGATTGAGCAGGCGCCGTTCGTCCCTGGCCTCCATCAGTTCGTGTACCAGGGCGGCAGCGGTAGTGAAGCCCACGGACAGTCCACGCTGGCATGCGGCAAGACCGAGACCGAGGGCGATATGAGTCTTGCCGGTGCCGCTGTTGCCGAGAGCGATGACATTCTGGTTGCGCTCGATGTACTCGCACCTGGCCAGCTCCAGCACCAGAGCCTTGTTGAGGGACGGCATAGACAGGAAATCGAAGGTGTCCAGGCTCTTGGTCGTTGGGAAGCGAGCCGCTTTGATCCGCCGATCCACCATGCGATGATGACGGTCGATCATCTCCAATTCCGATAGACGCAGCAGGTAGTCCGGATGGTCAGTCCCCTCGGCGGCGCACTGGCCGGCCAGCTTGTCGTACTCTCTCAGGAACGTAGGGAGCTTGAGCTCCTTCAGGTGGTGCTCCAACAACACCGTGGACTTAGTGCTCATGACCGGCTCCCCGCCAGGAGGGTCATGTAATCTCTGGTCGATGTCGCTGCAACGTTGGCCTTGGGCAGATAGGGATACAGCTCCATATCAAGCCTCGGTGGCCGGCCCTCAATCCTGCACAGCACCAGATGTTTGACAGCGTCGAAGCTCACCGCCCCCAGACTGAGAGAGTCTCGTACGGCGTTGTGGACCTCTTGTTTCGGGAAGTTCTCCATAAGTCTTAGCACCTGCACGAACTCCCGCTTGCCTCGCTTGCCCATCCGAGACTCCAGCAACCGCCGCAATATGTCGAACTCCCCGGGCAACTCCCATCCAACCAGTGGCGCCGCCTGGTCCAATGCTCCCGTCTTGTGCTCCAGGAGCGGCAGGTAATGCAGAGGGTTGAAGACGAAGTCATCTCGCTCGTAGGAGCGCCGATGACGGGCGATGACCTGCGACCCGCAGCTGATCACAACCTCGTGCACGTATCCGCGGACCAACACGTCCCGGTGGCCGTAGGCCACAGGCACCGAGTAGTCGTTGGTGCGGTATCTGACCAGTGACAGAGAGCTGACCCGGGTCGCGTGCTTGTCGCTGGCATCGTAGGGCACGGCTGGTAGAGGCAGTAATGCCTCAAGGTCCCGCTCCAGTCGTTCACCTATCGTCTCGCTGTGACCGCGCAGTCGAGTTTCGAACCGTCTGAGGCACTGTTGTTCCAGATGGGCATTGAGATCCTCGAAGCTCTCGAAGGAGGGGATGGGCACCAGGAAGTTGCGGCGGACATACCCCACCAGGCCCTCTACCTTCCCCTTGCCTGGACGGCCGAAGCGGTCCTCGAACAGGTAGTGGGACTGAAGCTCGGAGAACACCCTGGTCCGCCGCCGGCGGCCATCTCCCAGTATCCTGGCCACCGCCAGGGTCGTGTTGTCGTACACAATGCTCTGGGGCACCCCGCCCAGGAACGCAAAGGCGGAAACGTGTCCGTCACAGAAGGCCTCGGTGGTCTCGGCGGGATAGGCCTTCACATAGCACCCATCGCTGTGAGGAAGGTCCATGGCGAAGTAGTGCGCCTTGCGCTGGACTCCTCCGATGACCACCAACGCTTCGCCAAAGTCACACTGGGCATGTCCCGGAGGATGCGTCAGCGGCACGAACATCTCTCGGGTCCGACGACTGCGCTCTCGAACGTAGTCCTTGACGATTGTGTACTTGCCCGCGAACCCGTGCTCGTCCCTCAACCGCTCATAGATACGTTTGGCGGTGTGATGCTGCTTGTTCGGAACTCCTCGGTCCATCTCGAGGATCTGGTCGATCACGTCCTTGTATGGATCTAGCTTAGGTCGATTAGGCGGGCGGTCTCGTCGATACCCTGGAGGCACCGAGTACTTGAGCATCTTGCGCACTGTGTCCCGGTGCAGTCCGTATACCCGCGCAGCCTCTCGAGCGCTCATCCCGTCTACAAAGCAAGCTCTGCGTACTCGCAGGTACATCTCCACCTTGTACATCCAATCCACCTTCAGTCAGGTTGGGTCGTTCCTGATTGAAGGCGACAGGCGGTACAGTTTTCAAACGCCACCTCGAAGCGCTCGACCGCCCAGGTGGTACATTATCTCTCCGCCCTTTACAGGCGAAGGGGCAAGTACCTGAATGGTCTAAGAAATGTCCGAAAAAGCGGGGCCGGACTTAGCCGTTCTCTCCCTTGGACTGAAAGAAGTGGTCGGCGAGGACGACCAGGGACAGGACGGCGAGGAGGGTGCCACCCGTAAACCATCCCGTCGGCCCCAGCTTCCACGTACTGTCGATCAGGCCCGGCAAAGGGGCTAAACCCCTCTGCACACCCCTTTTTCAGCAGCCTGTTAGGGCGAACGTGGGCTGGCGTCCCAGGCAGAATCCGAACTCGCGATCCGCTGCATGGAAGGTATTCACGCCAATGCGAACTGGAAGTGCGACGAGTTAGGTTTGAGACTTTAGGGAACGCGATTGCGAACTAGATCATGCAGTCACACATCTGAAACACGTCACTGTCTAGGTCGACCGACTAGACCGCTCCCATTCACGCGGTGATGGTAGGCCGAGTGCGGGCCGGTGTCAAGCACTGTTGGAAGGACAGGGGGGACGTCGGGTACCTCGGCATACCGGTGTTGACCGCGGGAGGGAGGTGTACCCTTCCCCCGTTCGGTGGCGACTGGCAATCGTTCGCTGCTGGAATATTGGAAATCTCGGGTGGAAACACAGTAGCGGAGGCGACGAATATGTGGAACGGTCCAAACAACCGGACCATCGGGTAGGACTGCGGCCTCCCGCCTCCGGACCTGCTCCGCACGATCTCCCTAGCGCCTGGCCGGACTATCGTCTCCGGCGACGGGTGGAAGCTCAACCTGGTGCCGGGCGACCGCGCCGAGCTCTACGAGCTGAACACCCCAATAGATGCTGGTCACTAACGGGGAAGAGGGAGGTCTACTCGGACGTTGCCGAGCTCCTGGGATCGGAGAAAACCTAGGATGATCTCCACCACCTTTGCAGCTTCATGCCCCGACGAGATCAACTCACCACCGTCTTCGCCTATCCTGATGAGCTCGTCGAGGGCGGCGGCGATGTCCTCGACGGAGTGGGAGTCCGCGGCGAGCGTTTCGCACTTGCCCGGTCCGGTCCAGAGGATGACCGAGTCGCTGTGTATGTCTATCTGACCATTCTCACCGATCACCTCCAGAAAGCGGGCGGTGGTTTGCCCCTTAGAGGCGTTCACGAAGGCCCTTACCCCGTTCTTGAAGTGAACATAGCCGCTTCCCCCCGGATCTTCCTCTGGAATTCGTCCGCCGGTGCCCTTGTAGTAATAGTAGTCCTCGAAGCCCTCGTCCAGGTCGGCGAATACCCAGTCTGGGTCGGACTCGGCGAAGAAGAGGATGCCGTCGATGAGGTGCGTCCCGTTCCTGAACAGCATAGCTCTTGGCCCACCCAGGTGGGCGACGATACGCATGACTCTTCCTATCGCTCCAGCTCGAATTGCCCCTCGCGCACGGTGGAAGATGGGCAGCCAGCGCCTGGTGTGGTCTACGCTGAGCAGTGCCCCATTGGCTTCGCAGGCTGCCAACATGCGGTCGCAGTCCGCCACAGTCGTGGCCAGAGGCTTCTCGCACAGGATGCGCTTCACTCCGGCGTTGGCCGCGTACAGAACGATGTCTGTGTGGCGGTTGTCCGGCGTGGCCACCTGAATGATGTCGAGGTCCTCCTTGTCGATCATCTCCCGATAGTCGCTGTAAGTCCGTGTGTGCGGGAACACATCGTCCCATGTCTGAGCAAAGGACTGGAGCATCTCGGATTTGATGTCGCACACGGCGACCAATTGCGTGTTGAGCAGGGCCGTGTGGGCGGCCACGTGAGAGTGGGGCAACGGAGTCCTGAGCACAGCCCCTGTTTCGGGCAAGGGTCGCTTCATCCCGATACCGCTAAGCCCTACGACTCCCGCTCGATACGTCGATGCCTGTACCATTCAAAATCCTCCCTTGGTTCCGAATGCTCATCACATGCGATAACAGCGCGACGGAGTTGGTCCGCACGGTCTTAATGCTCAATACTACACGAATACTTTGTCGAGGACACCCTCATGTTTGATGTTCTATCACATAACGTATTATGATGGCTTCGTCGTTGACAGAGTACAGCCGTCGTGATAACTTCGGCCCGCTTTTGGACCCAGCAGAAAACAGCGGCCACATGCGAGAGGCGAACAGGTAGCGAGAGCCAGAACCGTCAACCGAAAGGCGAGGTGACGAATGCCGGAGCGAAGCAAGCTGAAATTGGCCCTCGTGGGGCTGCGACACGGCCATGTGGGGAGTTTCGACGATGACGGTACGGGCTACATCGCCACGTTCAAGCAGATGGACGAAGTAGAGATCGTAGCCTACTGCGACGAGACCGGCTCCCCACGCTTGGACGAGGCCAGGGAGCATCACCCCGGCGCAAGCATTTACGAGAGCCTAGAAGACCTCATCACCCGGGAGGAGTTCGACGTCGCCTGTGTGGCGCTGCCGGCCAGGGATGTCCCTGCGGCGGGCGTCAAGCTGGCCGAGGCGGGCAAGCACTTTTACATGGAGAAGCAGTTCGCTCGCACGGCGGCCGACCTCGTTCCCCTGGTCAAGGCCGTGCGTAGGAACGGAGTCAAAGTGCTGCCGGGGTACCCGTGGCGGTTTCACCCCGTCGCCCTGGAGTTGAGGCGCATCATCGACGACGGTCCGCTGGGCCGGCCGGCGGACATCGAGTTGAGGTTCACCACCTCTCAGGTGCGGCCAGGAAGCCGGGACCCCGACCACTTCATGTATGGACGCGACACAGAGGGCGGTGGGGTCCTGCACATGCTCGGAGGGCACTACATCGAGCTGATGCGGTTCCTGGCTGGGTGCGATATCAGGTCGGTACAAGCGATGACGTCTCGTCCCGTGGGCTATATCCAGGAGCCCCTGGAGGATCTCGCGCTCTGCGTCTTTGAGTTCGAGAGCGGGGTCTTGGGAAGCCTCAGGTGTGGTTACCTCGCGCCCAAGGTCATCGGCACCGACGACTCTCTCGTCTCTCTCGTGTATCGTGGCGTCGATGGCTGGGCCGACTGGACGCCCATAGGCAGCGCCAGTCTTGACGTCAAGGCCGCGCCTCTCGATGGGGGCAGCTGGCTCGAAAGGACCTTCACCGACTCGCTCCCGCCCAAGACCGGCTACGGAGGTACCGTGTGGATGTTCGAGTGGATGCGCCGGTTCATGGACGACATCCAGGCCGATCGAGAGCCAGCCCTCAACGTGGAGGACGCCCTGCGGGTACTGCAAACTATCGACGCGGCCTACGAGTCTGCGCGGACCGGCCGCAGGGTCGAGGTGAAGTACGGTATCTGATTAGAGGGAGGCGGATCATGGGAGGCCCCCGTGCTCCGTATTCCAGGCAAGTCCGATGTGGCTACGAGGAAGGCTTGCGACCGGCCGCGAAACGTCCTTTGAAGCTGTACCACGGGTCGTCTTTGTCGAGAGGCAATGCGACGGGTTGGTTCTCCTCCGACGACTTGTAGATCGCCCGTACCACCTCGACGTGGTGATGCGGCACCTCGAGAGGTACCTGGGGTTCGGTGTCGTTGATGACACGCTCCAAGAACCCCCGTGTTTGCTGCTCCTGGGTGACCGTAGCTGGCAGGTCCTCCACTTCAGCGCGCAGCGCCTCCAGCGCGTCCTGTGCGTCCCTGGACACAAAGCTCGTGCGCGACTGAATCGGCGGCAGGCCGTCCGGCCCCTGCCTGAGGTTCTCGTTTTGCGTCACCAGGTGGGCGTCTTGGCCGGCGATCGATATACGACCCCGCAGCCCGACACTCACATTCTGTCGAACCTCCAGGGCGGATTGGGAAATCAGTGAGACATGAATCATGCCCGTCGCGCCGTTGGCGAACCTGAGCACCACCTGTGTGAGGCTGTCGTGCTCGATCACCCTGAGCATCGGCCCGGAATAGGCGAAAACCTCCACCACCCGGGACCCCACGACCCATAAGAACGGGTCGATTATATACCGACCATGGTGGAAAACCGCCCCGCCGCCCTCGCCCTGCCACGTGCCGTGCCAGTTATTCGCCCTCGTAGGACTGTAGTAGCTCTGGGGCTGGTAGAGGTTCAGCTCAACGTTCGCGAACCCTATCTGTCCCAGTTTTCCACTTTCGACCGCCTTTCGCGCTAGGACCATGTCCCGCGGGAACCTGTCGATTAGCTGGCAGTCGTACTTGACACCGGCCTTTCGGATAGCCGCGGCCATCGCATCGGCTTCCTCGACGCTGCGGGCCATCGGCCCCTCGGTGAAGATGTGGCGCCCTGCCTCCGCGGCGGCGATGGTGGGCTCGGCTCTAACTGGAGGCGGTGTAAGCAGGACCATCACGTCTACTTCGTTGTCCTTAAGTAGCTCCTCGTGGTCTCGGTACCTGCGAATCTTGTGGGTCGCAGCCGACGCCGCCAACTCGGCCTTCCTCAGGTAGGCGTCGCGCTCTTCGGGCTTGCGCGCATCTGCCGCCAGGACCCTTGAGCGGTACGCCTCGGAGTTGTACGCATCGCCCAAGACCGTACGCACGTGATTAGCCCGACCCTCATCGAGGTCGGCCACCGCCACCACTCGCGCGATGTCGGCTACGAGCGCATAGACGCGGACATAAAGCGCCCTGGTGATCCCTCCACATCCAACGATCCCAACCCTCAGCCGATTGTCGTCCATCGTAATGCTCCTCTCGTCTCCGGTCCCCTCGCTTCGCCGGGACCCGTAATGTCTGACGCGCGCTACTTGGCTAGGGCACGGGTCGCACGCGATAGCTCGGCTAGCTCCTGGGCAGGGGCAGGTCTACCCTCACGTTGCCGCGGTCCTGGGAGAGCAGCGCGCCGAGCATGATTTCCAGCGTATCGCGGGCGCGCCGAGGGGGCGAGCTACTCTCGGCGTCGTTCCACACCATCTGGGCCATCTCCTTGACGGCAGGCATGAGGCTGTCCCCTAAGAAGTCAGGGAAGCCTGGGTGGTCGAAGGTCGGGTCAAGGGTCAGGGGACCCTCCACGGTGTCCGAGAGCCAGCGCGTCCCCGATTTGTCGTCCAGCCTGAACCGCCCACTGGGGCCCATCAGGTCGATCTCGGTGATGGGCGGAGTCATCTTCGCGGAGTTCAGGATGGCCCGGACACCGTTGGCGTACTCGATGATCAGCGTCGAGCCCGGGTCGAGAGCGGGGTCCTTGCCCCCTTCGCCCTTGTACACGGCGCCGTAGTCCTCGAAGCCGCGCTCGTGGACGGCAAGCACCCATTTCGGCCCTGCGTCCGCGAAGAAGCTGATGAGGTCGATCGCGTGGGTGCCGTTGCGGAAAAGCATCGATCTGTGCCCGCCCATGTG